>NZ_BLRL01000003.1:0-300000 GCF_015082335.1 Moritella sp. F3
GGGTCCTTAGCTCAGTTGGGAGAGCATCGCCCTTACAAGGCGAGGGTCACTGGTTCAAGCCCAGTAGGACCCACCACTTTTTATTGTGGTGAATGTCTTCGGACATAAGCAATAAGACTTCTATTTAAGGAATCCTTAATAGAAGCAGTTAAAGTAAAGGGCTGTTAGCTCAGTTGGTAGAGCAGTTGACTTTTAATCAATTGGTCGAAGGTTCAAATCCTTCACAGCCCACCAATTATCTTTATAAGATATACAAAAAAGCCTCGCTATTAGCGAGGCTTTTTTGTATGTGCTGAAAAAAGTTCACGCTAAATTACGTTTTCATGACAATGCCATGTATAATACGCAAAGATTAATTTTTTGAGCACTGAGTAATTAGCTATGATCCCTAATGTAGTAGAAATGGAATATCCATTCCCGCAAAAACCAGTTCCGTTATCAGCACAAGAAAAGCTGGATTATAAAGCACGTATTAAACAGCTTTTAAAAGAAAAAGACGCTGTATTAATTGCCCACTATTATACCGATCCTGAAATTCAAGCACTTGCAGAAGAGACTGGCGGTTGTGTCGCTGACTCTTTGGAAATGGCTCGTTTTGGTAATAACCACCCAGCTAAAACACTTATTATTGCTGGTGTTCGCTTCATGGGTGAAACAGCAAAGATCTTAGCGCCTAGTAAACGTATTATTATGCCGGCATTAGATGCAACTTGTTCATTGGATCTCGGCTGTCCAGTGGAAGAGTTCTCTGCATTTTGTGATGCGCACCCTGACCATACAGTTGTCGTTTATGCTAATACATCAGCAGCTGTTAAAGCGCGTGCTGACTGGGTGGTAACATCGAGTATTGCATTAGATGTTGTTGATCATCTTGATAGCGAAGGTAAAAAATTAATTTGGGGTCCAGATCGTCATTTGGGTGCCTGGATTGAAAAGCAAACTGGTGCGAAAATGGTTCGCTGGCAGGGCGCTTGTATCGTGCATGATGAATTTAAAGCGTCAGCATTAAAGCGTCTAAAAGCAGAAAACCCAGAAGCGGCGGTACTTGTTCATCCTGAATCTCCAGCTGATGTGATTGACCTTGCTGATGCGGTTGGCTCTACTAGCCAACTGATTAAAGCGGCGAAAGAATTACCACAACAAAAACTGATTGTGGCAACGGACAAGGGTATCTTCTTTAAGATGCAGCAAGCCTGTCCAGAAAAAGAAATGATTGCAGCACCAACCGGTGGTAATGGCGCAAGCTGTCGTAGCTGTGCAATGTGTCCTTGGATGGGCATGAATGGCCTTAAAGCGATAGAAGACTCATTAGTTAATGATGACGGTCATGAAGTTTTTGTTGATGAAGATATTCGCGTTAAAGCGCTTATTCCATTAGAGCGTATGTTAAATTTTAACGTATCAAACTAAGCATTTAACGTTAATGACTACTTGTTAATCGTTAATAATAAAAAACCTGAATGCCTTTGCTTCAGGTTTTTTTATGTCTATAACAGTATTATATTTTTATAAGCGTAGCATATACCTACAGTAATATTATAAGTCAGTCACACTGATTTTACCTGCCAACTTAGTGATCGTTGCTTGTCCTATACCTTTGACACTCGCTAAATCTGTCGTGGTGATGAATTCACCATTGTGGTCTCGCCACTGTATTATCTTTGCGGCTTTATAAGCGCCAATACCGGGCAGTGCGGTAAGCTCTGATTCACTGGCAGTATTAATATTGACTGGCATTAATAGTGTATTCCCCGAACTGGCGGAATGGCTGAGATCAAATGCGGTTGTTTCGGTTGAGGTATTTACTGCTAAGTTTATGGATGCTGGTTCTGGGATTGTAATTTGCTCTGCATTAGCATGAGAAAATACCAGTAAAGGTGTGGTAACGGCAAGATACAGAGCGAAACGATTCATTTTTTTAAACATTTATATTCCTTTATAGTGATAACAATTAATGTGCTTACAGAGTCAAACTGTAGTCATTATGCGCTTTATTGTTGTCCAACAGTGTCCTCGCTGTGCGAGTTGTCACATCTGCGAATAAGGAATTATATGCATGCTCAAATTTGCGGTATGAGGAAAGTATTAGGCATTCTGAGGACGTTATCAGGAGGAGATGTTTGAAGAAGTACTGCATTCAATGAACCAATCATTGTTCAATAAAATGCAGTACTCAGGTAGGAAATAGCCTGTTATCGGGCAGTGCTATTTATTCACATTATTTATTATCACTGTTTTCTTTTGGCATGTAGCGATAAAGGTAGACTACCGTTAATATCGTAAAGGCTAACATGATACCCAATACGCCAAACACTTTGAAATCAACCCAGATTTCTTCTGACATGTTAAACGCGATGTAATGATTCAAGCCTGCAAGTGCAAGGAAGAAAATAGACCATGCTGTATTGACTCGTGACCAAACAAATTCAGGTAATACCATCTCTTTGCCGAGCATTTTTTTAAGTAGATTCTGTTTGAATGCATATTGGCTAACCAGTAGCACAATTGAAAATAGGCAGTAAATAACCGTTACTTTCCATTTGATGAAACTGGAATCTTGGGTGAAAAGGGTGATCCCACCAAATACCGTCACCATCGCAAACGTGATCAATTGCATTTTTTCAACTTTACGGTATTTAAGCCAGCTAAAGAGTAGCGTGCATGCTGTTACTGCAATTAGTGCTGCGGTTGCAGCATAAATATCGTACATTTTATACATGATGAAAAAAACGATCAGGGGAATAAATTCATTAAATTGTTTCATAAATTTTTGTGCTCACGGCTAACGATGAAAGTTAGTTTATCATGAAAACTGCAGATATAAAAAAACAGCCTCATGATGAGGCTGTTTTTACATTACTTTAAATACTATTTATCGTTACTCTATTTTCAAATCAGCGGTGATTTTTATTAAGCAGTTGCAGTAACAGGTTTTTGGTTGTTCGTTTCTTTTGTTACAACTTGACCTTCTGCACCGTGCATCCAATAAATTAATTTACGTGCTGATGCAAATAGGATGAGTGATGAAATCACTGCTGCAATCGCGATACCACCAAAGATAGCCATTGGACCAGCTTCACCAATCTGCGCACCAATCATGCCTGCCACTTTATTGGCGATGGCATTAAAGCCAAACCAAGCGCCCATCATCAGTGATGCTAAACGTAGCGGTGCTAATTTAGTAATCATAGATAGACCAATTGGAGAAAGACATAGTTCACCCATCGTATGGAAGAAATAGGCACCCACTAACCAGTACATGCTTGTCTTAACCGTTAAATCGCCACCTTGCTCTAGTGTCGCAAAGATCATGAATACAAAACCAATTGCGAGCATCATCAGCGCCATTGCAAATTTAACAGGTGATGTCGGTTCTTTAGGGCCCATTTTAACCCAAATCATACTAACGATTGGCGCACAGGTAATAATGAAGAACGGGTTTAATGATTGGAACCAAGCAACAGGTACTTCAAAACCACCAATCATACGATCAGTATAATCATTCGCGTAAAGGTTCATCAAACCACCGGCTTGTTCAAAGCCAGCCCAGAAGATGATAACGAATAGACCTAAGATTAAGATAACTTTAAGGCGATCAACTTCAATTGCGGTTAACGTTTGTTTCTTACCATTGTTCGCAGCACGTTCTTTTTTAGCTGCAGCTTCAATACCAATGTTACCGAGGTATTTATTAGCAAATAGTTTCTGTAGTACAACACTCAGTACCATGGCGATACCAGACATTAAGAAACCGTATTTGTAATCACCTGTGTAAACAACAACAGCACCAACCATAATACCAGACAAGAATGCGCCTAAGTTAATACCCATATAGAAGATAGTAAATGCGCCATCACGACGGTTATCACCTTCTTCATATAAGTCACCGACCATCGTTGAGATGTTTGGCTTGAACATACCGTTACCAGCGATGATAAAGGCAAGACCTAAATAAAGGCCAGCGGTAGGGCTAAGCGATAATGCTTCAATTGGTGCAAACAATAAGAATTGACCCAGTGCCATTAATACACCACCAATGATCACACTTCTACGTTGACCTAGGAAGTTATCTGCTAACCAGCCACCAATGAGCGGGGTGATGTACACTAAGCCTGTATAGGTACCGTAAAGAGAAAGGGCATCAGCTTGAGACCAACCTAAGCCTGCCATACCTGCTTGGTAGTTTGGATCAGTTAATAATGCAGCTGCTTGTTGGTCTTGTGTAACTGAGACTAGAAAAAGAACAAGAATTGCACGCATGCCGTAATAGCTAAAGCGTTCCATCATTTCTGTACTGAACAAAAGGAATAACCCTTTTGGGTGACCCATAAATGTATCTGAATTATTAGGATTCATAATATCGCCTGTGTTGTATTTTTGTATTTGTTTTTTATATTTGTAGTTTTATGCTGATAATATATCTTTTATCAGTCTATTCATTCTTTTATATCCCTTTTGTTAGACGGTCACAAGTGTAAATCTTGATTGTAGGAGCTGAGTCACCCTAATTTGAGCTTTTGTTCTATATATGTCTATCAAATGTCTACCTAATGTTAAGTAGGTGTTATCTTTATGGTTGTTTATGGTTGATATATATGCACTTTACACAAGATTACATTTAGGTTTTAATTTCTGTGATTATTACGTAAACTTATAGGGTGATAATGATTCGGATGATCAAGTCAAAATGGCTGTTAACAAAAAAGAATGGTACTTGTTGTACTGCAAAGGGAAGGAGGAGCTTAGAGCGCTCACAAATCTTGAAAATCAAGGGATTGACAGCTTTTTTCCAACGATGAAAATCGAGAAAAAAGTGCGCAACAAGCTAACGTGTAAAGACGTGGTCATTTTTCCTAATTATTTGTTTGTTGAAATAGATAAGGACACGGCCAATTTTAATAGCATACGCTCTACGCGCGGTGTGATTGACTTTGTTAAGTGTGGTGCTACTTATATTAAAGTACCTAGTGGATTGGTTACTGAATTGAAAGTAAAGCAAGCATGCCGAGATAAAGCGGAAAATGCAGTTGTGGCATATAACGAAGGTGAATCTGTGATTATTCAGGATGGTCCTTTTAAAGGCATTGAGGCTATTTATCAGTGTAAAGATGGACTCGAACGTTCTGTACTACTGATAAATTTGATCCATAATGTGACAACCATGAGTATCGCTAACGCAGAGATTAAAAGTAAATCACTGTGTTAACATCAAATAGCCTTAAGTTAAGCCTTATCTAATATTAAGAGAGTAGATAAGGTTTCTTCAGTTACAGGGCGCTTTCCTTAACGCGATTACCAGCAACCTGTTGGTAAGCGCGTTAAGTTATGATCTAAACTCAATTCTTGGCATTCACTATCATTACGTTGATAATACCGTGCTGTTGCTGCCACTTTGTAGCCGTTGTTTTCGTTGAGCTGCAAGCTGTATTGATATTTGTTACTGCTGAGATCAATGGCTAAATTGTTTAACTCAAGATATTGTTGATGACGGCTATAGTGGTCTGTTTGTAATAAGCTGATGGTTGTTAACTTTATCTTAGCTTGATCACGATATGTGGTTAATAGACTCTGTTGATAATTTGGTAGTCTGACACCAATTAAAATACTCATGATCGCAAGCGTAATAAGCAATTCAATAAGTGTAAACCCCGATGAAATCAATCGTTTCTGCATCTTCTTTCCTGTTGTTATTTCATTGGCTAGAGTCTAGGTAAGATGTCATTGGTTGGTGATGTTTTAGACGATGTTGTGATAGTGATTAGGTTTAAGCTGAGGTTAATAGGGCTGGAACAAGGCTAACTGACCTGCGTTAGCATTTAGTTGTTGTGTCTGACGGCATTTTGTTAGATCATTGCTCACTATTTTATGAAAAATTTACTGTTTGAGGTAAGGAATGAGTCAGGCCGAAGTACGCCCAACGAACTTTATTCGTCAGATTATTGATGAAGATTTAAATTCCGGCAAACACACTAATGTGCATACGCGTTTTCCGCCAGAGCCTAATGGCTTTCTGCATATTGGTCATGCCAAATCTATTTGTTTGAATTTTGGTATTGCTGACGATTACCAGGGACAGTGTAATCTACGTTTTGATGATACTAATCCAGAAAAAGAAGACATTGATTACGTTCACGCGATCCAAGAAGACGTGAAATGGTTAGGTTTTAACTGGGATGGCGACGTTCGTTATTCATCAAACTATTTTGATAAGTTATTCGAGTACGCTGTTGAATTGATTCAAGCGGGCAAAGCCTATGTTTGTTTCTTAAATGCAGAAGAAACTCGTGAATATCGTGGCACGCTGAATAAGCCGGGTAAAAATAGCCCGTTCCGCGATACTAGCGTTGAAGAAAACTTAGCATTATTTAACAAAATGCGCGATGGCGGCTTTGCTGATGGCGAATGTAGCTTACGCGCTAAAATCGACATGACGTCTTCGTTCATGTGTATGCGCGATCCAGTTATTTACCGTATTAAGCGTGCTCATCATCATCAAACGGGTGACAAATGGTGCATTTACCCAATGTACGATTTTACTCACTGTATTTCTGATGCGATAGAAGGCATTTCACATTCTATCTGTACGCTAGAGTTCCAAGACAACCGTCGTGTGTACGATTGGGTATTAGATAATATCTCAATTGATTGCCGTCCGCGTCAGTATGAATTCTCACGTTTGAACATCGAGTATACGATGATGTCTAAGCGTAAGTTGAATGCATTAGTAACAGAAAATCACGTGAGTGGTTGGGATGATCCGCGTATGCCTACAATTGCTGGTTTACGTCGCCGTGGTTACACCGCTGCGTCAATCCGTGAATTCTGTAAGCGTATTGGTGTAACTAAGCAGATCAACACTATTGAAATGGGTATGCTAGAAGCGTGTATCCGTGAAGATTTAGAGAACTCAGCACCACGTGCAATGGCAGTACTTGATCCGATTAAATTAGTTATTACTAACTATCCTGAAGATCAAACAGAGCAATTAATTGCACCTGCGCACCCTAAATTAGAAATGGGTAACCGTACTCTGCCATTCGGCCGTGAGCTATTTATTGATCGTGCGGATTTCCGTGAAGAAGCGAACAAGAAATACAAACGTTTAGTATTAGGTAAAGAAGTACGTTTACGTAATGCCTACATTGTTAGAGCTGACGACGTTGTTAAAGATGACGAAGGTAACATCACTGAGATCCACTGTACTTACGATGATGAAACACTAGGCAAAAACCCAAGTGATGGTCGTAAAGCAAAAGGTGTTATTCATTGGGTATCTGCGACCGGTTCTGTTGATGCAGAAGTACGTGTTTATGACCGTCTATTTAAAATAGAAGATCCTGCAAGTGTGGAAACATTAGAAGAAGCACTAAATGAAGAATCATTAGTTGTGATTAAAACAGCTAAAGTTGAACCTGGTCTCGTGACAGCGCAAGCTGAAAGCGCATACCAGTTTGAACGTGAAGGTTACTTCTGTGCAGATAAAGATTCAACAGCGGATAAACTTGTGTTTAACCGTACTGTATCTTTACGCGGCTAAGTGTCGAACACCAAGAGATTTATTTCTTGGTGTTCTTTAACGTTCTTGGCGTTATGTAGCACGAAAAAAGTGTATAAAAAAAGGAGCTGATTGGCTCCTTTTTATTTATCTGCAGTTTAGAGTGCGACTATTTGTGCTTACACTTGCCATCTAATGAGCGGCCATACAGGTATAAACTGTGGGCTTGTAATGACATCCCATTTTCAGTTGCAATGTCACGTTGACGATCTTCGATCAAGTCATCATGAAATTCAATTACGTGGCCACAATCAAGGCACACAAGATGATCGTGATGGTCTTGTGTTGCCAGTTCAAAAACAGATTTACCGCCTTCGAAATAGTGGCGTGTCACAATACCTGCATCATCAAATTGGTTAAGTACTCGATATACTGTTGCTAGGCCAATTTCTTCGCCTTTACTAAGCAATTGTTTATATAAGTCTTCGGCACTCGTGTGTTGACTGCTAGGGAGTTGTAATAATTCTAAAATTTTAATTCTTGGCAGCGTTATTTTTAACCCTGCTTTTTTTAATGCGCTTTTTCTATCAGTCATAACGTACTCATTTTAAAATAGAGAAGAGTATTTTTTCTTTATATTCCTAACCATTATATGACGAGACGCAAAAACAATAAACCTCATATTTGTTAAAGCGGGACTTAAATGCATAAATTTCGATGTTTAATGACGGCGTTATGCCAAGTTATTCAGATTGATGTGTGGTTTAGACGTTTTTTACTAATAAAGAGGGCTGAGGGCTAATTCGGAGTTAGTCGTTAATAAGAGTTGGGTATTAATCGGAATAAATAGATAGGGGGGAGTTGTACAGATTTAGGGGAAGGGTCAAAATAAAGTAAAAGATAAAACCAAGCGTAGAACCTCGTTTTATCTCCTACTTTGTAAACTAAAAGATTAGTCTTCTAGTTCAGCAAGGCACATTTCACTATGGATTTGTTTTACCCAAGTTTCAACACGCTCTGCAGTTAATTCAGGTTGGCGATCTTCATCGATACCTAAACCAACGAAGTGATTGTCATCTGTTAATGCTTTCGATGCTTCGAAATCATAACCTTCAGTTGGCCATTCACCGATTAATGTACCACCTTTTGCTTCAACAACGTCACGTAGCGTGCCCATTGCATCAAGGAAGTACTCAGCGTAATCTTCTTGGTCACCGCAACCAAAGATTGCAACAAGCTTGTCAGAAAAATCAATTTCTTCTAGTGATGGCATGAAATCATCCCAATCACATTGAGATTCACCATAATACCAAGTCGGAATACCTAAAATTAATAGGCTGAACTCGTTAATATCTGCAGTTGTTGATTTTGCAATGTCTTTAACATCAACAAGCTGTTTACCCAGTTGTTTCTGGATCATTTTAGCAACTACTTCAGTGTTACCAGTGTCACTACCAAAAAATAAGCCTACGCTAGCCATTCTTAAATTATCCTAATATTTTGAATTTAAACTTATCTTGCTACATGAGTGTGCAATAATTGTTGTATATATTCACTGCGAGTCATATTAGCACTTTTTGCTTGTAAATTTAACATATCAAATAAGTCTTGTTCGACTTTTAATTCAATACGTTTTAATCCATTCGCTTTATCACGGCTCAATTGATTACGTTTACTGTGTCTCAATTGCTCTTTACGTGAGAGTGGGCTAGTTTTAGGTCTACCAGCACGCTTCTCTTCTGCAAAAAGGTCAATCGTGGTTCTATCTAAACTTTCCTTTGCCACGTTATTTTCGCCATTGCCGTTATATAGTATGAGTAATTAAATCTGAGTTTCCCAGACAGTGATCAATATTTCTTTAAACACAAAACCAGCCATACCAAAGCAGAGTACAAACCAAACGGCGATACGCCCAAATTTAGGCACGTTACCTTTTTTAAGTACGTCTTGAATTGCCATGCCGATTAAGAAAAACAATGCGACAAAGAATAGCTTAATGCCTACAGCTTCAATTAAGTCAATGTATTCGTACAACATATCAATTTACACCTAAACTACTTAACAGCATTTACTCAGAATACGAATGTGCGAATATATCACAATGTGACTAATGACTAAATAAAAAGTCGACTATTATTTTATTAAATATCATCGGTTTTTCGGCATGTAGCCAGTGTCCAGTGCCTTGCACTAATTTTGCTTTGGCATGGGGGAAATATTTCGCAATGGCTGACTTATGTGCAGTGGTAATATAGTCAGAGTTCATGCCTTTGATAAAAAGTACTGGCTTATCATACTGTTTACTTGTGTCCGGCCAGTCAGAAATGGCGTTATACTGGGCAATGATGGTGTCTAAGGCATAGTAAAAATCGTATTGTCCCTGTGCATTCTTATATAAGCCTTTGAGTAAGAATTGTTGGACGCCAGCTTCTTCAACGTGTTCTGCGAGCTTTGCCTGCGCGTCACTACGCGTCGTTATGTCGCCAAGAGGGATATTTTTGAGACCTGCAAATACATTATCATGTCGAGGCGGGTAATTAACTGGGGCAATATCGGCAACGGCTAAACTACTTACACGGGTTGGAAAGTTGAGTGCGGTGCGCATCGCGATTTTACCACCCATCGAATGACCGACAATGTGTGCTTGCTCGATCGTTAAATGATCCATTAACTGAATAATATCATTTGCCATATCATCATAATGCATACTATTATGGCGCATAGATAAGCCATGGTTTCTGACATCAACCGCAATGACTTGATAATCAGTTTTTAGTTGTTTAATGAGCATGCCTAAGTTAGTCGCACTGCCAAATAAACCATGGATAACGATCACAGGAACACCCTGACCGTATATTTTGTGATTAAGTAACATATATCTCTCCGTTATTGTGGCTGATTCTACCGCAATAATTAGGTCTATGTCGTGTATGATTTGTCGACAAATGCATCATAGAGGTAATATTTTGCTTATAAGCATAGAGAGAAATCTATTCACAAGGTATAATTAAACCAAATTTATAAGCAAGGATTCACTAGTTAAATATGAAAACGATTGAGCTTGAAGACGACCTATATCGTTATATTGCTAGTCAAACGAAAGATATTGGCGAAAGTGCATCAGATATTTTACGTCGCTTACTTGATGTATCAGCAAATGTTTCTGCAGATTTAACGAATGTTGAAGAATCGCAGGTGCATGCAGTGGACACCAACAGTGAGACTAAGCAAACGGTAACTAAATCACCGGTAGTAGTAGAAGAAGAACCTACGCCTGTATCTGCACCTATTGTGGTAGAAACAGCTGTAGAGGTTGTTAGCCATTCTACATTGCCAGCCAGTATCGCTAAGCTTATTAAAAATAAGAAATTTAAAGAAACAACTGTTTCGGTTACTAAGTTTATTCAGATCTTGTCAGTGCTGTATGCTGAAAACCCGAAAGAGTTTGATAGTGCGACTGATATTAAAGGTCGTAAACGTATTTACTTTGCAAAATCTGAAAGTGAATTGTTAAGCGCGGGTAGCACGACTAAACCGCGTCATATCGAAAACACACCATATTGGGTTATCACTAATACCAATACGGGGCGTAAACGTAATATAATTACGCAGCTAATGGCTGAAATGGGCTATACCCATGCGTTAATTGATGCTGTAAGTCAATCTATCTAATTACAGCCTACTGACAAGGTATTTAAAATGTGCTTAAGCGTAATGCTGACATTATTTAAAGTACCTTGTCTGTTTCCTTCAGAATTCCGATTCCAATTATGATCGACCTCCTTGAACTGCAGCGTGCTAGTACGCAAAAAAGTCGCACCACGCTTATCTTTTTAGCCACCTTTTTGGTTGTGGTTAGCTTTATTTCCCTGGCGTCTGGTAATTTTAGTATTGCTATCGATGACATAGTGAATGGCTTATCGCCTTTACAACAACAAGTGCTGTTTGAATTACGTCTACCTCGTATTATGACGGCTATTTTAGTCGGTGCCGCGTTAGCTGTTGCAGGCTGCATCTTACAGGTATTACTGGCTAATTCACTGGCTGAACCCGGGGTGATCGGTATTTCATCGTTTGCGAGTTTATTTGCGGTATTGTCAATTGTATTACTTGATTCGTTGTTACCACAATTTGCAGGGTTGCAGCAGTACATTTTACCATTATCAGCTTTTGTCGGCGCGAGTCTGGTTACCGGTTTACTCTATCAAGTAACCAAGAATAATTTACCAACCACTAAGATCTTGTTATTAGGTGTGGCAATTGGCATCTTTTCGGGTGCTATCATGACTTGGCTGTTGTATTTTTCAGATGACAGTAGCATGCGCCAGATGTTGTATTGGATGATGGGTAATTTAGCCTATGGCGCAGATCTTATTTATATTGCAGTGATACCTCTAGCCTTGAGTTTTTTGTGGATCATGCGCCGCATTGATGCGCTGAATCTTTTACAGTTTGGTGAACAGGGCGCTTTTCAGTCTGGTATCGATGTACCTAAATTACGTATTCAGCTTATTTTATGCGTCGCAGTGTTAACGGGAGTATCGGTATCTATGGCTGGAGTGATTAGTTTCATCGGCCTGGTGATCCCGCATATCCTGCGCATATTGGTGACCAGTCAGTTACGCTTTTTAGTGCCTGCATCGGCATTACTTGGGGCGAGTTTTTTATTATTAGCTGACCTGATTGCCCGCAGTGCCTTTGCGACGGCTGAACTACCCGTCGGGGCGATTACTGCAAGTCTCGGTGCGCCATTTTTTATCTATTTGTTATTGCGCAAGCAAGTGGCGTAGGGGGGAGTATGAGTAGACGCGATAACGCTTTATTGACACTTTCTGAGGTTAATTATCAGCAGCGCTTGCACGATATCAATATTTCGATTGAACAAGCGGGCTGTTTGTTTTTACTGGGACCAAATGGCAGTGGTAAAAGTACTTTGTTAGCTATTCTTGCTGGTCATGCGCAAGCTTGCCAAGGTGACTACTTGATTGCAGGGCGTAGTGTGACTGAATATCCAACCGCAGAGTTGGCATTGCAACGTGCATGGCTACCACAAGCATCGCCGCCGCCTTTTGCTATTCCGGTATATCAATTCATTGCGCTAGGTTTACATCCCTTAGGTATCAACTTAGAAGATGAACAAGCATGCCTAGTTATTAATCAACTGTTATTACGCTTGGATATAGCGAAATTAGTGACGCGTAATTGTGACCAGCTATCTGGTGGTGAATGGCAGCGGGTATTGATTGCACGGACCTTGGTACAGGTGTCCCCGATATTAAATAAACAATCAATTTTGTGCTTGTTAGATGAACCGCTCACAGGACTAGATTTAAAGCATCAAATTGAAGTGCTACAAATATTAACAGAGCTTGCCGAGCAAGGCATTACGGTGATCGCTTCTATTCATGATCTTAATCTTGCGCTTAATCATGCATCTGAAGTGTTGTTATTAAAGACGGGACGTGTGGTTGGCCAAGGTGACGCAAATCAAGTATTAACGGTTGACACAATCAAACAAGTCTATGATGTTGAGACAGAATTGTTGGCTGTGAATGGACGTCAATTCATTGTATCAGCGGCGCTACCTACATCAGTTTAGTTAGGTAATAAGAAGAGGACTCCTCTGTGCAACTACATAATACACCAGTCGATGAAGTCGAGTTCTTGGGGCATCAAGTTTACGTTAAACGTGATGACTTATTGGATGTGGCTTTTACAGGTAATAAAGCCAGAAAATTTTATCATTTCTTACAGCAAGATTTATCCCAAGTCGATATTCTTGTCGGTCATGGTTCTGCTCAAGCTAACTCTTTGTATTCTTTAGCTGTGTTAGCTCAGCTAAAGCAATGCCAATTACATTATTATGTTGATCATCTGCCGCAGTACCTTGTTGATAATCCACAAGGTAATTACCGCGCTGCGTTAGAGTATGGCGCGCAAATTATTGTTGCTGATGCTGAATCGACAGTGATAGAGCATATAGAGCAGCAAGTATTACCAGGGTTAATTAAGCAAGGTCTACGCGCGGTGTTTATTCCTGAAGGTGGCCGCTGTCAGTATGCTGAAACAGGGTTGAAAATGCTTGCAGATGAAATTATCACCTGGGCGAAATCAAAATCATACGCGGATATTCGCGTCGTATTACCTGCAGGGACAGGCACTACGGCTTTGTTTTTGCAAAAGCATTTACCCTTCGAAGTTCAAGCATGTGCGTGCGTGGGTGGCGATAGTTATTTAAAGCAGCAATTCTTGGGGTTGTGCGAGAATGAATCTTTACATCCGACGATTATGACGGCCGATAAAAAGTATCATTTCGGTAAGCTTTACCTGCCGTTTTATCATATTTGGGCACAGCTAAAAAAAACCACTGACATTGAATTTGATCTACTCTACGACCCACTAGCCTGGTTATGTTTACAGCGTGAGTTTATCCTCGCTAATGAGCATTCTGCTGCAGGGCTTGAAAGTAGCGATAATCGCCCCATTCTTTATATACACCAAGGTGGATTACAGGGTAATGAAACCATGTTACCGCGTTATTTACGTAAACTGTCATTTGTAAAATAAAACGGTATTAGCTGATACCCACGTGGCGATGCTTACGAACCTGAAAAGTGAATGCTTATCAGCATGACCGTGACAAGTAGTCATACTGACTTTTACTATTTATACTTGGTATTTATTATTGTGCAGCGTACAATCCGCTGCTGCTTTATTATAAACATTATTTGAGACTGCAAACGGCGGTTTCTTGAGAGAAGATTATGACATTTAAAATCCATGACAAGCAAACTGCTGAAGCAGTTGAAAAATCACCTGAAGCGCGTTTTAATTATTTCATCTTTCGCGCAGTTAAGTCTGAAGAAGTATGGACATTAGCGGACGAAAACGGTTTTGTTGTTAGCGAAGTGGAAGGCGAAAGAAGTATTCCAGTTTGGCCACATGCTGAATTTGCAAGTGAGTGGATCCAAGGCGATTGGGCTGCGTGCCAACCGCTTAAAATCGAAATGGCTGCTTGGCGTAACAACTGGTTACCAGGTCTTGCTGCAGATGGTGTTGTTATCTCAGTATTTCCTAAAGCTGGCCAAGAAGTAGTTGTTGTTGATAGTGAAGAGCTTATCGCTTCATTTAAAGATGAATACGACGCGCAAAAATAGTATCGATACAATCGTATGATTAAATCAGGTTATTAAATAAGACTATTCAACATAGCCTTAAACAATACCAAGTAAATCGCTTTACCCATTTTAGTTAGTATAAAGGACATTATTTAGATGAAATTATTCGTCAAAGATCTTACTGTTATTGATTCTTCAGTATTGGATTATTCACGTGGCATTATTGGCCAGAGTTGGTTAGTGGATAT
Source organism: Moritella sp. F3 (assembly GCF_015082335.1). Lineage (NCBI taxonomy): Bacteria > Pseudomonadati > Pseudomonadota > Gammaproteobacteria > Alteromonadales > Moritellaceae > Moritella > Moritella sp. F3. Next base: position 14,862 of record NZ_BLRL01000003.1, read on the forward strand.
CGTTCTGCATGGTGACTTAAATGAACAAAGCATGATCCTTGATTTTGGTATTGTGAAAAAACTGATTAAGTCGACAGTGGATGAATTAGTCGATCATAAGTTGATTATCCCTGCACATGCAAAATTTTGTGATGTGATGAGTGACGGTGCTTTTACTTATGTTGATGCTTGGCGTGAACACAGTGAATCAATTCACCTAGCTTGCCCTGATCAAGCATTTGCATTGATCCCAACAGAGCAAATTACCCTGGCTAGTTTAGAGACATATTTGACTGAGCAACTAATGCTGCGTCTACCAAACAATGTTAAAAAACTAGACGTGAAATTACGTGAAGAAAAAATTGATGGGGCAGAATATTGCTACAGTCATGGCTTACGTAAACACCTAGGTAATTGCCAGCGTATTGCTCACGGTCATCGTTCAACGATCGAGATATTACGTAACGACGAGCGTGATAGCGCACTTGAACTAAGCTGGGCTGAGCGTTGGAAAGATATCTATCTTGCTGAGCATTGCGATATGGTGTCGGCTTCAGAACTTTCATTATCTCGTACTGGTATGGCGGCATTAACACCTGAGCATTATTGCTTCAAGTATCAAGCTCCGCAAGGTGAGTTCCAGCTTGCGATCGGTAAGTCAATTGTCGAAATCATGCCGACCGAAACCACGGTTGAGAATATTGCCCAGTATATTGCTGATACATTAGCAAAAGACTGCTCTGACACTTTGACTGTATTTGCTTACGAAGGTGTTGGTAAAGGTGCTATTGCTTCTGCTTAATTGCACTTAGCTGTTACTTTATGCACTGTTAAAGTTAAATAATAAGCCCGTTACCACTACACTCATATTGTAGCGGGTAGTGGGCTTTTTTGTTATTATCAAAAGACTTAATTTTGTAATGGAGCTAAAAATGGCAGAAGAAACGATTTTTCGTAAGATCATTAATAAAGAGATCCCCGCTGATATCCTTTATCAAGATGAGTTAGTGACCGCATTTCGTGATATTAGCCCAAAAGCATCAACGCATGTATTAATTATCCCTAATAAACTGATCCCGACGAGCAATGACGTATGCGAAGAAGATGAGTTAGCGCTAGGGCGTTTATTCACAGTTGCACGTAAAATTGCAGAGCAAGAGGGTATCGCTGAAAATGGTTACCGTCTTATCGTTAACTGCAACAAACACGGCGGGCAAGAAGTTTACCATTTACACATGCACTTGGTCGGTGGCGAGCAACTTGGCGCGATGGTTACGGTAAAATAGTAAAAGAATAATAGCGTGAGATAAGCGGACTCTGACTGTGTAGATGAACGCTTATCCTATTGCTACTGTAGCGTTTTTTGATGACGATATGACTATTAATAAACAGTGTTCTTACTTATAAACGCTATCGAATAAGTAACAGCCATAGAACAGGCACCGCATGTTGGGAGAGTATAAATGAAATGGGTCCTCATACTATCGTATCTGCTTAGTGCATTATTCATAACCGCCTGCACAGGCCCTTTACAGCATCAATCGCAGCAAAAAATGCTGACAATGCAGCTTGAGACGATCGAAGAACACCCCTTAACTACCCAAGTGCGCGCGTTAAATGGACTACTGCTACAACAACCTTTTTTTGTGCAGGAGGCTTTTAAACATAACGAGCGTTTATACATTCGCTATCCGGATAGTGTCGCATCGCTGCCGATCACCCATCAAGAATTACAACGTGCGAGTGCTGAAACGCTGGCTAAACCCGGTTGGTTTGATATTCAGGTTTTAACTGAGCAATCTCAAGAGTCGATAGTTAAAACGGTAGTATTGAGTTATTCACTTGCCATTCGTATCTCGGCAGTGGATGACACGATAAATGATACTGCAAATAACCCGCTTAAGACACATACGCTAACACTGGAACTGATCAATAATCGTTTCAATACGGTTGAAGCACAGGTCAGTCGCGAGATCTCATTATGATCCTTACTGTCTGATTTTGACTATATGATTAAAAATACTCCTGAATTTATTACTGAATTTTGCCCGGAAGAATTTTCTTTAACGCCAGTGTTAGGTGGTCTAAGTAATTATAATTATCGGCTGGAATTTCAGCGTGATGGCGTGGATTATTGTTATTTTGTACGGCAGTTATCAGCGGCATACAGTACGATGGATAACAATGTTGCACACGAATTTTCCGCACAAGCGCAGGCGGCGAGCATCGATTTAGCGCCGAAAATAATTGTCGAGCATAAGCAGGGCATGATTTGTGATTGGATAGCAGGTCAACATTGGGGGCCTAGTGCGCAATGCAGAGATGAAAATATTGAAAAAGTAGCGCAATTAGTCGCTACGCTTCATCAACAGCCCCTGCCTAATCATCATCTGGATATGACAGAACGTTTGCAGCACTATTATCAAACTGTCGATGGTGAATTTAAAACGGAGCAGTTAGAGCAGCAGTTGGCATTTGTGATTAATTTGATCCAACAGCATTTACCTCGCAATAGATTGGTTTTTTGTCACCATGATATGAACCCATTGAATTTTATTGAAGGTGCGCAGACTAAGTTATATTTGTTGGACTGGGAGTTTGCAGCTGCGGGACATGGTGATTTTGACATCGCCACTTTATTTCAGACTTTTGCGTGGCAAGCTGAGCAGCAAGCGCTGTTTTTAAAATATTACAATCAATATTACAACAAGCATCACCCCACAGAACAATTTCTGACACAAATCCCGACGCAAGTCACGCCTGCACAGATAGATAGGATGGCGGTTGTCGTGGAGATGATGACACTGTTGTGGTGCATTGTGATGTACCAACAAGATAAAGAGACGACTTATTTAACGTTATGGCAGCAATCTGAACGTGCTATCGCAGATAAGATTAGTCGATTAATAAGTGAAAATTTAGCCAATTAATGAATTAACTGAGGAATTAACGTGGGACCAGTAATAGTAGACGTGAACGGTTATGAACTGACTGCAGAAGATAAAGATATCTTAGCGCACCCACTAACTGGTGGGCTGATCTTATTTACCCGTAACTATGGTGATCATGCTCAGTTAGCAGCGTTAATTAAATCAATTCGTAAAGCTGCTGGAGCACCTATCGTGATCTCCGTTGATCATGAAGGAGGTCGGGTACAGCGTTTTCGTGAACAGTTCACGCGTATACCGGCAATGGGTAAAATAGCGGAACTTTATGCCGATGATCGTGATAGTGCAAAACAGTTCACTCAGCAATGTGGCTGGATGTTAGCTGCGGAGCTACTTGCGTTTGATATTGATTTAAGCTTTGCACCAGTGTTGGACCTAGAGCGTGGTAGCCAGGTGATTGGCGATCGTTCGTTCCATGCTGATCCGAGTTGGGTGACTGATTTGTCAACACAGCTGTGTATTGGTATGCATAAAGCCGGTATGAAAACCACAGGTAAACATTTCCCTGGGCATGGCAGTGTATTAGCCGATTCACATATTGCATTGCCGATAGATGAGCGTAGTTTAGCGGAGATCACTGCAACGGATCTATTACCATTTAAGGCACTTATTGCTGACTCGCAACTTGATGCGATTATGCCTGCACATGTGATTTATCAGCAAGTAGATAGCAAAGCGGCTGGTTTTTCTCAATATTGGTTACAAACCATATTAAGACAAGAGTTAGGCTTTAAAGGGGCTATTTTTTCTGATGATTTATCTATGCATGGTGCCAGTGTTGCAGGTAATTATTTAGAGCGTGCTGAACAAGCGATGTGGGCTGGCTGTAATCTATTGCTCGCGTGTAATGATCGTACCGGCGTTGCAGCCTTGTTGGATGGCTTAGATAATAATCTAGCGACTGATGATTTCAACCTTAAACACCGCAGTGATTTTTCATTAGATGAGTTAAAAATGAGCCGCTTGTGGCAAGAAACCGCAGATTCAGTTGCTAAGTTTAATCATCAATTTAGCTAATGGCACTCACCGTTGACCCCTTAATTTAGCCAGCGCTGGATCTTCTGCACTAACAGGTCCTCGCGGACTGGTTTCATTAAAAAGTCATTCATCCCGACCGCGAGGGTATTCTGTCTATCTTCGATTGTGGCGTTGGCTGTCATCGCCACAATGGGAGTGTGTCGGTTTATATTATTGGGCTGGCGTATGCCTTTCGTCGCATCAAAACCATCCATTTCTGGCATCTGTAAGTCCATTAATATTAATTGATAACGTTGTTTCTCACAGGCCGCAATAGCAAGTAAACCATTTCCTGCCACATCAACGACATAACCAGCACGTTGCAAAATAGTTTTGGTCACAAACTGATTAGCTTTATTATCTTCAACTAAAAGTAGGCGCGCTGGGGGTTCTTTAGAGGCTGTTTGTAGTGTCAGTTTCGCATTTACTGGAGCCTCTGTATTTTCCAGGGTTAGCGTAACAGTAAACTCACTGCCTTCATCTAATTGGCTTGTTACAGTAATCCTCCCTCCCATCAGGGTGAGCAGTTGTTTTGAGATTGCAAGTCCTAAACCTGAACCGCCGTATTCTCGTGAAAAAGAGCTATCCGATTGTACAAAATCATCAAAAATATGATTTAGTTTATGCTCTGGGATACCAATGCCAGTATCTTTTACGGTGAAATATACTTGCGTATATTGTTGCCCTGCCATTGCTTTCATCATCACATTGACTTGACCTTGCTGGGTGAATTTTATGGCATTATTGGTCAAGTTAATGAGTATTTGCGTTAACCGATACTCATCACCGAGTAACCATAGAGGTGTGTCAATATTGCTCGAGTGATTTAAAGCAATGTTTTTTTTCTGTGCGAGTGGCTCAAGGACGCTGGCGACACCCTGCAAAACTTCCTGAATATTAAAAGGGTGATGCTCGAGTTGTAATTTTCCAGCTTCGATCTTTGATATATCGAGGATGTTGTTTAATAAACTAAGTAAAATATTGGCAGATTTTAGACCTGTATCGATAAAGCCTTGTTGCTCTGCATTCATGCCTCGCTTATTGATTAGCGACAATGCGCCTAAAATCGCATGCATTGGATTTCTTATTTCATGACTCATGGTGGCTAGAAAAGTTGATTTTGTGGTGTTGGCATTAATCGCTTGCTCTTTTGCCTCGCGTAATTGTTGCTCACGCTGTTTTTGCTTGTGAGTAAATTCTTGAATAAGATCAACTGATTCATTTAAACGATCTAGTTCGTTCGTGGATACCAATGTGATCTGCTCATCGGCTTGATGCTGTTGTGATAGGCGTAATAATCGATTATTGATGTTGGTGATCGGCTTGAGTACTGATGAATACAGTAATAATGAAATTGTGAGGGCTAAGCATAATAATATTAAGGCCATAAGCAGGCGTATTAAGTTTACGTGGTCTGTTATATCATCTCGTAAACTCGCAGTGCTGACGGCTATTTTCATATAACCAAATGTTTCACCCTCAAAGCTCACTGGTTGCTGAAAAACTTGATGCTGTGGGCTTCCTTTAGTGGGTAAAGTCCCCCAAGTGACTAATACTCTATGTGATTCATTATAAATCGCTAAGAATTCGATATTCGGATAATGCGATGATATTTGTAACATGATAGTTTCAAGTAACGGAATATCTTCTGTTATCACGCTATCGATGGTTGTGGCAGATAAAATATTTAACGTTTGCTGTATTTGTGAGTTTAGATTTTTGGTTAAGTAATTATATTCAACGCGACGAGCTAATTCTCCGGCAGCCAAACTTGTTATGAGGGTAATACATAAGGTGATTAGGAGAATCTTGGACCAGAGCGGTAAATGCCTTACGAATTTTGTCATTTAGTCGGGTTCTTTGCAAAAAATCGTTTATCGTTCATTGATTGACGAATGATGTCGTAGTCACTGTCATCACCGGCCAGAAATCCATTTTTACTGAATGAATTTTTGTACAGTGCATTTGATTCATTACTCGCGATTAACAATGCAGATAAAGCTTGAGCAATGTCAGCGTCCAATCCTGATTTTGCCACCCAAGGTTTCGTTACATTGGGGAATCGTGCTATTTCACGTAATAAAACCCCTTTACTGCGTAGCTTATTAAACGTGCCTTCTTTTAACGCGCCTGCATCATAACGTCCTGCAGCGACGGACGTTCCGACAGCATCATGCCTGTTTAAATAATCATATTTAGCTAAATCAGAGGCTAAAACATGATGGTCTGCAAGATAAGACTGAGATAGGTAGCGGCCGATCGTTGATTGTTCAGAGCCAAATGCGAATCGCTTACCAACTAATTGCTCCGTTTTTGTTATCGGGCTATCTGTTTGTACGGCTATGATACCGTGAAAGCGCTTTTTCCCTTTTTTAGCCTCGATAGCAAGCAGTGTTAAATCGGCATTGAGATTTTTAGCTGTAATATACGATGCTGGACCTAAACGGGAAAAATCAACTTTGCCATTAGTTAATGCGAGAACACCATCATTATAGTTACTGGATATGTGCATTTTTATACGAACAGGCTGTTTTAGTTTATGGGTCATTTGTGCTTCGAGGGTGTTAATAAAAGGCCTAAATTTAGTCACCATTGTCGTCGGTTTATCGGATGTATAGAGCCCAAAGATTAAGTTAATTTCAGCACGACTGGTAAAGCTTAGTAACGCCGTAATGAGAAATATGAGTAAACGTGAAACATCCTGTGAACGAGTAAAAAGTTGCGCTGTCATATCCTATTCCTTAGACAATATCGTTGAAATTGATGTAGTAACGGTCACAATAATTAATAAATCTAGTCAATGTAACCAGTATTAATGATTGTTTACATTGATTTAAATTGCCAACTTTACATTTTATTCGCCCCTGTTAAGGGCTTGTCATGGCTGTTTTAGCTGTAAAAGTAACCATAAATGCAGATGATTTGATCACACGCAATTTTTAAGCGGTGACAATAACGAATAGCAATGGGATACTGGTTAATCAAGACTTTGCTATAATGAAATTAGATAGAACAACGAGTCTTGTTGGGCTCCAGTGACGGAGCCAATACGTTTTGAGGATGGAAAAAATAATCCATCCATAGGCTCAAAATTAATAAAACGGTCATAATCTTATCCGATTATAGGGAAAGCAGACCAGATCACGTTAAAAAATAAGTAAGAATAACGTAATAATTTTATATTAGGGAATATCATGAAAAGAGCGGTTATAACAGGTATCGGTATTGTATCAAGTATCGGTAACAATAAAGCAGAAGTATGTGAGTCACTAAAAGCAGGCACTAGTGGTATCGAATTTTCACCACAATTTGCTGAACAGAACTTACGTAGCCATGTCTGCGGTACTGTTAATCTTGATCCTAAAGAAATCATTGATCGTAAAGCAATGCGTTTCATGGGTGATGCAGCCGCTTTTAGTTATATTGCTATGCAAGAAGCGATTGATGATTCAGGTTTAACAGAAGAACAAGTATCTAACGTACGTACTGGCCTAATCGCAGGTTCAGGTGGTGCATCATCAAAGAACGTTGTTGATTCTGTTGATATCGCGCGTAATAAAAGTGTGAAACGTGTAGGCCCTTATATGGTGACTCGTACTATGTCGAGCACTATCTCTGCTTGTCTGGCTACACCGTTTAAAATTAAAGGCCCAAGCTATTCAATTACCTCTGCATGCGCAACAAGTGCACATTGTATTGGTCATGCTGTAGAACAAATTCAACTGGGCAAACAAGATGTAGTCTTTGCTGGTGGCGGCGAAGAAATTGATTGGACGCTAGCATTAGAGTTCGATGCAATGGGTGCATTATCGACTAAATATAACGAAACGCCTGAACAAGCTTCACGTACATATGATGCGAACCGTGATGGTTTCGTTATCTCTGGCGGTGGCGGTATGGTTGTTGTTGAAGAGCTTGAGCATGCACTTGCTCGTGGCGCAACTATCTATGCTGAAATCACTGGTTATGGTGCAACATCAGATGGCTATGACATGGTTGCACCATCAGGTGAAGGCGCTGTACGTTGTATGCAGCAAGCACTTGAAACAGTAACGGGTGAGATTGATTACCTGAATACCCATGGTACATCTACACCTGTAGGTGACACAAAAGAACTTGAAGCGATTCAAGCGGTATTTGGTCACAAGTCACCTAAAATCAGTGCAACGAAAGCATTGACTGGTCATGCGCTAGGCGCGGCTGGTGTACATGAAGCAATCTACTCATTAATCATGATGGAAAACAGCTTCATTGCAGCAAGTGCAAACATCCAAGACCTTGACGAAAAAGCGGTTGGTCTAGATATTGTTGCTGGTAAAGCAATTGATGCAGAGCTAACAAACGTAATGTCGAACAGCTTTGGTTTCGGCGGTACGAATGCGACATTAGTATTTAGTAAATTCACTAAATAGTATGTCGACTCGCTAAGGAAGACGTAATTCGTTTTCTACGGTGAAAAGAACAATATAAGCCCATTTATCAGATTATTGATAAATGGGCTTTTTTTTTACCTTCACAACGCGCAAAATGGCATCAGTTGTCTTATTAAGAGAAGAATTAAATGAAGATAGTCGTTGATGAAAATATGCCTTACGCAACTGAATTGTTCTCACAGTTTGGTGAAGTTGTGCCTTTATCAGGCCGTACAATTAGCGCTGAAGATCTAAAAGATGTCGATGCCTTGATGGTGCGCTCTGTCACCCAAGTTAACGAAGCGCTACTTGCGCAGGCCAACAAACTTGCATTTGTTGGTACTGCAACGATTGGTATCGATCATTTAGACCAAGCTCTCTTGCAACAACGTAGTATTACCTACACCAATGCACCAGGTTGCAATGCCGTATCTGTCGGTGATTATGTATGTAGCGCATTACTGGTGTTAGCTGAGCAACAAAGTTTCACACTGGCAGATAAATCGGTAGCCGTTATTGGTGTTGGTAATACTGGCGCGCAAACTGTTAGTCGACTGACAGCACTTGGTGCTGACGTGATGTTATGCGATCCACCGCGGGTAGATCAAGAAGACCTGACTGGTTTTGTAAGTTTAGAGCAAGCATTACAAGCGGATATTATTTGTTTACATGTGCCATTGGTCAAAACTGGTGCTAACCAGACCAAGCATCTGTTAACCGCTGACTTACTGGCTGGTATCGCGCAAGACGCTATCCTCGTGAATAGCGGTCGTGGTGATGTAATTGATAATCAGGCATTACTGGAATTAAAGCAAGCAGGGCATGGCATGACACTCGTATTGGATGTCTGGGAAAATGAACCAACGCCATTGCTAGAGCTTATCCCTTACGCTGCGATAGCAACACCACATATCGCTGGTTATAGCCTTGAAGGTAAAGCGCGTGGAACAGAGATGATTTACCAAGCTTATGCGCAATTACTAGGTCAACAAGCAGATCGCAGTATCAGCGATATCTTGCCTGTTCCAGCAGTGAGCCGTATTGATGTTAATCAACATGCAGATCAAACATTCGCTAAAAGTTTGGTCCATTTGGTATACGATGTGCGCCGAGATGACGCTATTTTTAGAAAAAACATAATGAAAGCGGGTAGTTTTGATGAAATGCGTAAAAATTACTTAGAAAGAAGAGAATTTTCCTCATTGAGGCTAGTAAATGACTCACATTATGCGGTAGAGTCGTTATATCAACTTGGGTTTGCCAAATAATTTTTTAGGAGTCGTTGATGAGTCAACTATATGATGTTGCAGTACTAGGAGCAACAGGTGCCGTAGGGCAAATGATGTTGGAAATCTTACAGGAACGTGAATTTCCAATTGGTAATATTTATCCATTAGCAAGCAGCCGTAGTGCTGGTGGTAAAATTACCTTCAATAATAAACAAGTTGAAGTATTAGATGTTGAGACATTCGATTGGACACAAGTTCAAATCGGTTTGTTCTCTGCTGGTGGTTCTGTATCAGAGAAATGGGCGCCAATCGCAGCAGAATCGGGTGTTGTTGTCATTGATAATACATCACACTTCCGTTATGACGCTGATATTCCATTAGTTGTGCCAGAAGTAAATCCAGAAGCGATTGCTCAGTATACCAACCGTGGCATTATCGCGAATCCAAATTGCTCAACAATTCAAATGCTTGTAGCATTAAAGCCAATTCACGATGCTGCGGGTATTAAGCGTATTAACGTAGCAACATACCAGGCTGTATCTGGCTCTGGTAAAAGTGCAATCGATGAACTAGCGGGTCAAACTGCAAGTTTACTTAATGCGCGTGAAGTTGAAACTAAAGTATATCCAAAGCAGATCGCGTTTAACGTGATCCCGCAGATTGATGTGTTTACTGAAAACGGCTACACCAAAGAAGAAATGAAAATGGTGTGGGAAACGCAGAAGATTTTTGGTGATGAATACATCATGGTGAACCCAACTGCTGTACGTGTACCGGTATTCTATGGTCACTCTGAAGCGATCCACTTAGAAACGCGTACGCCAATTAGTGCTGAAGAAGTGCGTTCACTGATGCGCCATGCCCCTGGTGTTAAACTGATTGAAAATGAAGAAGACTACCCAACACCGGTTTCAGACTCAGCAGGTCATGATGAAGTATTTGTTGGTCGTATTCGTGAAGATATTTCACATGAAAGTGGTATTAACATGTGGGTTGTAGGCGATAATATCCGTAAGGGTGCTGCAACAAACAGTGTACAAATTGCCGAGCTACTGATTAAAGATTACCTATAATGTTTATAACTTGCTGGTGCTGAAACGTCACCAAGTTATAAATCTATTTAGTAGCATAAATAGCACCCAATCTAGGGTGCTATTTTTTTATTTGATTTTATTTTTCGGATTCATATCATAGTTTCAGATATCAAATTTTTTTTACAAAAATTAATCATTAAAATAGTAAAGTGTAAGATAGCTGTAAATTCATGTGTATATTGGAATTTTGGATATGGTATATTGGATTTAAGTGTATTGAGTTTAAGTGTATTGGAATTGTTTCATAGTAAGGGTTGGCAATGATATCGGGTTTAACTAAGTTAAAATGGGTTGTTTTATTTTTGCTGCTGCCTTTGGCCGGCATGACTGCCAATGCAAATGGATTTGTGCTTCAGTTAAAAGGTCCTGAAGTTCATACTCCGTCATCGCCTAATAGCTATGGCCCTATTGTCAAAGCTGATACGTTATGGTCTGTTGCTACAGCGACAAGGCCGAACAATAGCCTCAGTTTATATAAAACCATGGCGGCAATTTTAGCGCTTAACCCGCACGCATTTTTAAACGGTAACATCAATAAAATGATTGATGGTAGCCTGCTTAAGATCCCCAGCGCAGCTGAAATACAAGCGACTGATGGCTCAGATTTAAAGCGTTTATTGACGAGTAAATCGGCATCGAAATCAGAACCTGTTTCTACCAGCAAGCCTACAGCTTCAAAGCCTAAGACGGGGACTAAGAGGCAAACGAAGCAAGATAAACTTGCTTTACTGCAAGGTGAGCTAACCGAAAGCAATGAACATCTTTTGTTATCAAGTGAAACGAATCGCCGTCTTAAGCTACAGCTCGAAATAATCCGTATGGAATTAGCTGAACTTAAAGAGCAAATGGCAATCGATAACCAATTAAAAGCAGACTTAAAAGCGCTCATTGAACAACAACAATCACAGATTACTGAGCAACAAGGTGTAATTGAAAAAGCAGAACAAGCCGCAATACTAGAAGCCGAAACGCATAATAATTGGTGGTTAGCTGGTGGTATTTCAGGTGTATTCTCATTATTGAGTTTAGTTTGGCTCGGTCTATGGCTGAAAAATAGAAGTGATCAAAAGAATAACATTGAAGATAATTTGATGTTTGAGACTGACAATACAGTTGATGAGCTCAGTGATTACCTTAGTACGGAAACGCTTGCTGAAACTGCGACAAGCCACACTGCAGCGCCTGATACACCGCAGTCGGCACCGTCTACAATGGGATCTGATGAGATCAACTCATTTGCAGCACCAGATTTAGACGAACCTAATTTCAACTTACAAATGGAAGCGGAACTTACAGATATTGTAAGCCATGCTCCAGCAGCAATCGTTACTCAAGTCGCAGCACCAATTATGCCAGAAGTGGTTGAACAAGCGCCTATCATGCCAGACTTAAACTTGGACGATAATGATTTTAGTGATATAGACCTAACACTGGATGATGAAAGCACCAGCTTTGAAAATGATAGCATAGCGCCCGATTTAAGTTGGCGTGAAGAGCTTGATGAACCAAGCTTGATACCTGACCAGCCAGCACACAGCGCGAATACTTTAGATGAAGATTTAGCTGAAGTTGATACTTTATTAGAGAAATTTAAATTAGGTAATTCACAAACACCTGATTTTGATTTGAACGCGCTTGACGATGGCGACGTGACAGCAGAAAACACAGCTCAAGAGCCTGTGGTTAACGATGAATTTGTCAATATGGATGATATTGATAGTATTCTTGCTGAAGCCAATATGGCGACTCATGAACAACCTCAGAGCTCTGCGGCGGATGAATTTGTTAATATGGATGATATTGACAGTCTCTTGGCTGAAGCTGAATTAGACGCTATTAATCAAGCGGCTGACGAACCTGATAATAAGCCTCAAGCTGCTACGCAGAATGAAGCCGTTGATATGGACGATATAGATAACCTGTTAGCTGAAGCTGGCTTAGATGCGATTGCGCAATCTGAAGCTGAGAATGTCGCTAATCAAGAAACTGTCGATATGGATGATATCGATAGTTTGTTGGCTGAAATGGGCGGGGATAGCACTCCATCAGCAACAGTTGAAACGGCACGTTCAAGCGAAGATCTTGATGTCGATGTAGACGATATTGATAGTATTTTAGCCAGCGCCGGGTTGGCTGAACCAGCGAAGGATGATTTGCCACAGGCTCACGGCCAGACTGTCGATGAAATGTTAGCAGAGCTGGATGGCGCTGAGAGTGCTAATTCTATTTCAACTCCTGCACCGGCATCGCCATCAAATAATGCAGATGTACCACTGGATGATATCGAAGCTATGATGGCGGAGTATAGCCCTAATGCATTTAGTGAAGCGCCTAGCGAGCAAGTGCCAATTGATGTTGAAGCGGCGAAAGCTGAAGAGTTTATTGATATCGACAAGTTATTAAATGAAGCAGGACAACAACCAGCGAACATCGAAGATGAACCTTATGATCAAGTGAAACTCGACGTGGGGCTTGATCAATACAGTAATTCACTCTTAGATAATAATGCGATTGATATTGATGATGAAACGAATCGTTTTGGCGCTCAATTAGACCTTGCACGTGCTTATCTTGAGATTGAAGATAAAGACGGCGCTAAATCAATATTAGAGCCCTTGGCGGGTGTTGGCGATGCTGGACAGCAGGCTGAAGTTAATAAATTGCTGAGCCGACTATGATCATTTGATTATCGTGAGGCTAACGTGAGTTAATCGTTAGCGTATCGCGCGTTAGTTACTTTTAAGTTGTAACTTGAAACGGTATAATCGACGGATACAGCTATGTTGTAAAACATAATAAATTTATTGTGTAATATTTAGTAAAGCGGTGACGAAAGTCACCGCTTTTTGTTTTAAGAAATTAATGAAAGTTTAAAGTTGGAAGAAAAATGCGAATTGCACTTGGTATAGAATATGACGGTAGTAAATATTACGGTTGGCAGCGTCAAAAAGACGTAATTAGTGTACAACAAAAGCTGGAAGAGGCTTTATCTCGTGTCGCTAACCACCCTGTGATCGTACATTGTGCAGGACGTACTGACTCTGGGGTACATGGTACCGGTCAAGTAATTCATTTCGATACTGATGCAGTACGCCAAGATGTCGCTTGGACATTAGGTGTTAATGCCAATCTACCGGATGATATTGCGGTGCGTTGGGCGCAAGAAGTCGATGAAGAATTCCATGCTCGTTTTAGCGCGACAGCGAGACGCTACCGTTATATTATTTTTAATAATCAATTACGACCAGCAATTTTAAGTTCAGGCGTTAGCCATTATTACGGTGACATTAATGCTGAATTGATGCATGAGGCTGCGCAGCAATTGATTGGTGAACATGATTTTACTTCTTTCCGCGCGAAACATTGTCAGGCCAAAAGCCCAATTAAAACCATGCATCATATTAAAGTGATACGTCAAAATGCGTTCATCATTATTGATGTTAAAGCAAATGCGTTTTTACACCATATGGTGAGAAACCTAGCGGGTTCATTAATGGAAGTCGGTAAAGGTAACAAGCCCGTATCTTGGATTGCTGAGTTATTAGCCGGAAAAGATCGCTCTGTTGCTGCTGCAACCAGTAAAGCTGAAGGCTTGTATATGGTTGAAGTCGATTACCCAAGTCAGTTTAACCTACCGCGCCCAGCTGTTGGTCCATTGTTCTTACCTGAACAGTTTTAACTCTTTGCTTTAATTATAATAAAACCAAAGTAACTCCAAGGCAGTAAGTATAATTAAGCTGTAAAAAAAAGCGTTATAAATGATTCAATTTTATTTCGCTTTATTTATTTTTATGGGATTTTGCTAGCAAGTTACAAGGGTATGACCAGTTTTATATAAACTTATTGGAAAATCTGTGATTTAATTGTGCTACACGAGAAATGTGGAGTATTGTTAAGTTTGGTAATCATCGACTTAACGCATTAATTTCTGTTAATTGTATCGGGATGCTAATTTCTGCTCCAATTAACAACGCATTTAACTCCATATACTTCAATTAATTAGAATAAATTATAAGTAGGGTTCATGAGCTGGATTGAAAAAATACTACCAAAAAGCAAGAGCGCAACGGCACGTCGTAACATTCCGGAAGGCGTTTGGACTAAATGTGGATCTTGTGACCAGGTGTTATATCATGCAGAACTCGAGCGTAATCTAGGCGTTTGTCCTAAGTGTGATCACCACATGCGAGTAAATGCTCGTGAACGCTTAAATAAATTACTTGATAAAGAAGGCCGTATTGAAATCGGTGCTGAATTTGAACCAAGTGATAAATTAAAATTCCGTGATAGCAAAAAATATAAAGACCGTTTAGCGAGTGCACAAAAAGCAACTAATGAAAAAGATGCATTAGTTGTCGAAAAAGGCACAATTAAAGGTATCCCTGTTGCAGTCTGTGCATTTGAATTCTCATTTATGGGTGGTTCAATGGCAACGGTTGTTGGTGCTCGTTTTGTTGCCGCAATTAATGTATGTATGGCTGAAAATCGTGCGCTAATTTGCTTTTCTGCAAGTGGCGGCGCGCGTATGCAAGAAGCGTTATTCTCGTTAATGCAAATGGCAAAAACAAGTGCTGCACTGGCTAAATTGTCAAAGAAAGGCTTACCTTATATCTCTGTGATGACTGATCCAACAATGGGCGGTGTCTCTGCGAGTCTTGCTATGCTAGGTGATCTTAACTTAGCTGAGCCCAAAGCACTTATCGGTTTTGCTGGCCCACGTGTAATCGAACAAACGGTACGTGAAAAATTACCTGAAGGTTTCCAGCGTAGTGAGTTCTTGCTAGAAAAAGGCGCAATCGATATGATTGTAGACCGTCGTGAAATGCGTGATAAACTTGCAGGCTTATTAGCGAAAATGATGAACTTGGAAACGTCTGATAACATCGCAACTGAAGCAGCAAGTACTGAAGCGACACCAAGTGTTGTTCCAGCAGCCGATGAAATTAAAACGCCAAGTGACACTCAAAGCATTAACAAGTAAACACTAGCGAGTAACTATTACCGATGTTGAACAGTATTAATAAAAGCCAGTCTCTTGCAGACTGGCTTTGCTATTTGGAAAGTATTCATCCCGTTAATATTGAAATGGGCTTAGGGCGTATCGGCCGCGTTGCTGCTGATTTAGCATTAACGACATTCGATGCTAAAGTAATTACAGTTGCTGGCACCAATGGTAAAGGTTCTACTTGCGCCTTCTTAGAGCGTATTTTGCTTGATGCGGGTTTCAATGTTGGTGTTACTAGCTCTCCACATATTCAAGATTACCGAGAACGTGTTCGCGTTAACGGTAAAATGCTGACAGCACAAGCACACGCTGATTCTTTTGCTTTTATAGAGTCAGGCCGTAGCGATACCACACTCACTTATTTTGAGTTTACGACATTATCTGCATTGAAATTATTTCAAGATGCGGCATTAGATGTTGTGATCTTGGAGGTCGGTTTAGGTGGACGTTTAGACGCGTCAAATATTGTCTCGGCTGATGTTGCTGTGGTGACGACGATTGATATTGATCATGCAGACTGGTTAGGCACCGATAAAGCCGTTATTGCTCGGGAAAAATCGGGTATTTTCCGTCATGGTAAAAAAGCTATCTGTGGTGTTATTAATCCGCCAGTAACGATTGCTGAATATGCTCATGAAATTGGCGCTGACTTAATTGCAGTCAATCATGATTACCATTATCATCAAGCTGAGAACAGCTGGAGTTGGCAATTAGATACAGATGCGAAACCACAAGCGTCAGCATTGTCCTTTACTGATTTGGTCATTCCACAGTTACCGTTACAAAATGCAGCGACGGCCATTGCTGCTGTGCAAGCACTAGGTTTAGCTGTACCTGAACATGCGATTCGCAGTGGTGTTGCTAACGCAAGATTACCTGGACGCATGCAGCACTTAGGCACAGCGCCTCAGCAATATTTAGATGTCGCACATAACCCTGAATCAGCACGTTACTTGGCTACACAGCTTAATCGCTTAAAACAACAAGCCGGAGCGCCAGTTAAGGTTATCGCCGTTGTTGGTATGCTAAAAGATAAAGATATTGCTGCCAGTTTAGCTGCGTTGACTGATGTTGTTGACTGTTGGCACCTTGCCCCACTGCAAGGTGAGCGCGCCGCGCCGTGCCAGCAAATCGAGCAAGGATTAGCTGATGCAATGCTGTTGAGCAGTAAAAGCCATGATAGCCTTAGGCAGCAGCCTATGAGTCATGATACAATAGCGCAAGCTTGGCAATCGGCAAACCAAAGTGCTGATTGTAATGACATTATTATTGGTTTCGGCTCATTCTTTACCGTAGCGGAAATTACCCAACATATAAGTGGTTAAATAAACGTGGCATCGAAATTTCAACATCGCTTGGTCGGCACTATTATTTTAGTGGCGATTGGTATTATCTTTCTACCTGACTTACTTGATGGTCAGAAGATAACCTATCGTGAGAATACGGCGAGTATTCCTTTACGGCCTGCGCTTGTAGAACTTGCTGATCCCGTTAACTTTGACTCTTTAGAAAAACCTTCATTTGATAGCCAGTTAGCTGATGATGAATTACTGGTTGAGCCTGCGCCGACAGTTAATTTAACCACTGCAAGTAACGAGCAGAAAGTCACATCAAAGCCGATGACTAAAGCGCCAAAATTGGTGCCGTTGGTCAAACCAGCCGCTACTGTAAAAGCTATACCACCTGTCGGCAATAGCTGGAATATACGTTTAGGTACATTCAAAAACTCAGCCGCAGTGGATGATTTGGTTAAAAAGATCAGAAAGTCTGGTTTTGATGCCTACCGACTGCCACGCTATAAGCAAGCAGGGCAGTTAAATAGGCTCTATGTCGGCCCCAATACCGATAAAGATGAACTAAAAAGTTTATTGCCAAAATTACAAAAAATCACGGGTCTAAAGGGTGTTATTGAAAAGTTTGACCCTCGAGACAAGTAATTAAAAAGCCGACATTTATGTCGGCTTTTTTTGTTTATAACTATTATCAATCTTGTATTTTAGTTGTTACAATGGCGCGAATTTCAAAATGAGAAGAGCAAAACATGGCGTGGATTGATTACCTGATAATAGGGATTGTTGGTTTATCTTCAGTAATAAGTTTAGTACGTGGTTTTGTCAAGGAAGCGTTCTCTCTTTGCACTTGGTTCTGTGCTTTCTTTATATCTCGCTTTTATTATCAAGATATTGCTGCTTACTTAGAAAACTTTGATGCGTTTAGTGCCGCATTCAGTGAACAGTTAGTGAAAAATGGCGTGGCGATAGCGTTATTATTTATTTCGACCCTTATTTTAGGGGCTTTGCTCAATTACATACTTGGTCAGCTTGTTGATAAAACTGGCTTATCTGGTACGGATAGATTACTCGGCGTATGCTTTGGTATTGCCCGAGGAGTATTAGTGGTGTGCGTATTACTGTTATTTCTACAGTTATTCACCAGTTTTCCGGAAACGGCTTGGTGGCAGGGCTCGCCACTAATCGCTGAGTTGAAACCACTCATTAAATGGTTTTTTGAACATCAAGCTTCTGCATGGGACAACATGCAGGGTTTATGACAAGCGAAACGTTATAAATAGCATTTTATCGAAAGCACAGTAAACGAGGATTTAGGTTATGTGTGGAATTGTTGGCATTGTTTCTACAACCCCTGTTAATCAGTCTATCTATGACGCATTAACAGTATTACAGCATCGTGGACAGGATGCTGCAGGGATTGTAACCTTAAGTGATGGAAACTTTAGGCAGCGTAAAGCAAATGGTTTAGTGAGCGATGTATTCGAAGCTAAACATATGCAACGTTTGAAAGGTAATATTGGTATCGGCCACGTTCGATATCCGACAGCAGGAAGCTCGAGCGCCGCTGAGGCTCAACCTTTCTATGTTAACTCTCCGTTCGGTATTTCCCTTGCTCATAACGGGAATCTAACCAACGCTGCACAATTAAAAGAAGATCAATTTCATAAAGCCCGTCGTCACATTAATACCACGTCTGATTCAGAAGTATTACTTAATGTTATGGCGCATGAATTAGATAAATGCCCAAGTTTACATTTAACTGCAGAGGATATTTTCACTGCTGTTAAAGCGGTACACAAGCAAGCGCTTGGTGCTTACGCTGTGGTATCTTTGATTATTAATCATGGCCTTGTTGCTTTTCGTGATCCTAATGGTATTCGCCCGTTAGTATTAGGTATGCGCACTGAAGACGGTCATAAAGAGTACATGGTTGCTTCAGAATCAGTTGCACTTGATGCGGTTGGTTTTGATTTTGTTCGTGATATTGAACCGGGTGAAGCTGTTTATATTACCGATGAAGGTGAATTATTTAGCGCGCACTGCGCTGAAAATGCACAGCATAACCCATGCATATTTGAGTTCGTTTATTTCGCTCGTCCAGATTCAACAATAGACAAGGTATCGGTTTATGAATCACGTCTTGCTATGGGTGAGAAACTAGGTCATAAGATTAAACGCGAATGGGCTGACATTGATATTGATGTTGTGATCCCAATTCCGGAAACATCATGTGATAGTGCGTTAGAAATCGCTAAAGTATTGGAATTACCATACCGCCAAGGTTTTGTGAAAAATCGTTATATTGGCCGTACGTTTATTATGCCAGGACAAACGCTACGTCGTAAGTCTGTACGTCGTAAACTAAACGCAATTTCGTCAGAATTTGTTGGTAAGAACGTTTTGTTAGTTGATGATTCAATTGTACGTGGTACCACGTCAGAACAGATCATTGAAATGGCTCGTGAAGCAGGCGCTAAAAATGTTTATTTAGCATCAGCTGCACCAGAAGTGCGTTATCCTAACGTTTACGGTATTGATATGCCGAGTACTGAAGAGCTCATTGCACATGGCCGAAATGTTGATGAAATTGCCACGATGATTGGTGCCGATGCACTTATTTTTCAAGACTTAGATGACTTGATTAGTGCAGTTTCAAAATGCAACCCAGACATTAAAAAGTTTGAAACTTCTGTGTTTAGTGGAGAGTATGTGACTGGCGATATTGATGAGGCGTATTTACAGCGTCTTAACGATGTTCGTAGTGATGGTGCTAAAACGGACAAAGAAAAAGAAGAAATTGCTAATTTAGAAATTCACAACGAAGGCTAATAAGCTTAGTGTGAATCAAATTGTGTGATTTTTTGTTTTAATCATAAATAGATCGTAAAAGGAGCGTAATGCTCCTTTTTTGATCTTGATTTGACGTATTTCGCGATGATTAATGTCGCGATATGGCAATTTAGCTTTGTCAGTTATTTAGCTAAAAAGGCACGTTGTTGCAAATCGTATTTTCCTTCATTCCATACTAATACACTACCTTGATCAAACCAGTCACCAAGCACAATACGTTTACCCTGTTTGTTAGCTGAAAGGGCTACGTCGTGTATGTAGGGTTTGTGAGTATGGCCGTGGATTAACGTGTCGCATTTAAACTCAAGCATTTTACTGATCACTTCTGATTCAGTCACATCCATAATGTTCATGCTTTTTTGCTGGTTACCGGCTTTACTCTTGCCGCGTATCTTATCGGCAATTGCTTCACGTACGAAGATTGGCAGCGCAGTAAATAGCTTTTGGCGCCATGGAATATTAACGGCGGTTCTAAACGCCTGGTATTTTTCATCAAGGGTACAAAAAGTATCGCCGTGGGCAATTAATACATTCTGACCATCGAGATTTATCGCAGTGTAATCACCAAGGATCGTCATGCCTGTTCGTTTAGCAAAGCGTTTGCTTACTAAGAAGTCTCTGTTCCCTTTTACTAAGAAACATTTTACGCCGCTTGCAGTTAAAGCTTTAAGCCCATCTTGCACACTGTCATTAAGGGGATTGCTAATATCATCACCAGACCAAAATTCAAATAGATCGCCTAAAATATAGAGTGCGTCAGCTTGGCGTGCCTCGGTAGCAAGAAAATGCAAAAACAACTCGGTAATTTGCGGGCGACGGTCATCAAGGTGTAGATCTGAAATAAATAAAGTAGTCATGTTGGTGTGCTTCCTTGTCGTGAATAAAAAAATACACTACCGAAGCAGTGTATTTATTTTAGTCAACTGAGTGAGCGATTAAGCTTCTTCTACAGTTACTTTAGTAATTACGATATCTTCTAGTGGCACGTCACCGTGGCCACGTTTGTTGCCTGTAGCAACTTTTTTCATTTTCTCAACTACGTCCATGCCTTCAACAACTTCAGCAAATACACAGTAGCCCCAACCTTGTGACGTCTTGCTTGAGAAGTCTAGGAAGTTGTTGTCTTTTACGTTGATGAAGAATTGTGAACTTGCTGAATGCGGATCAGAAGTACGTGCCATTGCTAATGTACCTAATTTATTCGACAGACCGTTGTCTGCTTCATTTTCGATACATTCATTTGAACGTTTCTCTTCCATACCAGGAAGCATGCCGCCACCTTGAACCATGAAACCATCGATTACACGGTGAAAGATAGTACCTTCATAGAAACCGCTTTTTGCGTACTCTAGGAAGTTAGCTGCTGTTTTTGGTGCACTTTCAAAGTTAAGTGCGATTTTGATGTCACCGAAATCTGTATGTAGAGTTATCATTTTAATGATCCTTTGGTTAATTAACTGCTAAATTCTATCCTAAAGCCCCGCGATCGAAAAGCCTTAACCTCCACAAGGAAGGTCTGTGGCTATAATTATCCTTCCATTTGGCTGATTTATACACTTTTTTAGTTGCTGAGCTAAATTTCGTCGTTTTATGCTGCTGCAAAGCTAGTAATCATTAGTGCGAATGGTAAAATCAGTCAATTAATTGCATTTTACTGTTTGCGCAAGGATCATTATTCGATGCTGAAGATTTACAACACTCTGACTCGCCAAAAAGAACAATTTAAACCTATCACCGAAGGTGAAATCGGTATGTACGTATGTGGCGTGACTATCTACGATTACTGTCACATTGGTCATGGTCGTACTTTTGTCGCGTTTGATACTGTGGTGCGTTATCTTCGCCATCGCGGTTATGCCGTTAAATTTATTCGTAACATTACCGATGTTGATGACAAGATCATTAAACGCGCTAATGAAAACGGTGAAACTTGCGACCAGTTAACCACTCGTTTTACCCAAGCAATGCATGAAGATTTTGATGCACTGCATATGATCCGCCCTGATATCGAGCCGACGGTAACGGGCCACATGCCTGATATTATCGAAATCATTGAAAAGTTAGTAGCTAAAGGCCATGCCTACGTTGCTGATAGTGGTGATGTATTGTTTGAAGTGAAGACGTTTGCTGACTACGGTAAATTAAGTGGTCAAGACTTAGACATGCTACAAGCAGGCGCGCGTGTTGAAGTTGAATCAAACAAACGTAATCCAATGGATTTTGTATTATGGAAAATGGCTAAACCTGGTGAACCAAGCTGGGTTTCTCCGTGGGGTGAAGGCCGTCCAGGTTGGCATATTGAATGTTCAGCAATGAACAATAAGCTACTGGGTGAAGTATTTGATATTCACGGTGGTGGTTCTGATTTAATGTTCCCGCATCACGAAAATGAAGTGGCGCAATCATGCTGCGCACACAATGGTGAGTACGTAAATACGTGGATGCATTCAGGTATGGTACAAATCGACAAAGTTAAAATGTCGAAATCACTGAATAACTTCTTCACTATCCGTGATGTATTAGAAGAATACGATGGTGAATCGGTACGTTACTTCCTACTTTCAGGACACTATCGTAGCCAGTTAAACTACTCTGAAGATAATTTAAAACAAGCGCGTTCAAGCTTGGAGCGTCTATATACAGCATTACGTGATGTGACAATTGCTGATGTGACTGAATATGTAGATGGCGTTGTACCGGGTTGTGAAGCGTATGTTGAAACGTTTAAAGCAGCAATGGATGATGACTTCAACACACCTGAAGCATTCCCTGTATTGTTTGAACTAGCGAAAGAAATTAACCGTATTAAAGAAATTGATGCGAAACGTGCTGGTGAATTAGCGGCGCAGTTAGTTGCATTTGGTAATGTACTTGGTCTGTTGTCACAAGCACCTGAAGCTTTCTTACAAGGTGATGCAGGTGAAGATGATGAAGCTGCAGAAATCGAAGCGTTAATTAAACAACGTAATGATGCACGAGCAAGCAAAGACTGGGGCATGGCGGATGACGCACGTGACAAGTTGAATGCATTGGGTATTGTTTTAGAAGATGGCGCGAACGGTACGACTTGGCGTCGAAAATAAGTTGGCGTTGTAAGCTAATGTCATCACAAGAGTTGAATTAACTTTGAATGCTAATAACCCGAGTCTAATCTCTGCGGTTATTGGCATTTTTTATTAGATAGGGATTTATCATGTTTAAAATTATTTCGGTTATTATAGGTTGTGCGTTAATTTTCTTTGTTATGCAGCGTATGGGCGGCAACAAGAAACAAGCGGCAGAGAACATTGAAGCGGGTAAATTGTTTTTAGCAGCAAACTTAGAAAAAGAAGGCGTTGAAGCAACGGATTCAGGCTTACAATCTGTGGTACTAACAGAAGGTACAGGCACAGAACACCCAACCGGTCGTTCTAAAGTAACTGTGCATTACCACGGCACTTTATTAGATGGCAGTGTGTTTGATAGCTCTGTACAACGCGGTGAGCCAATTACATTTGGTTTGAACCAGGTGATCCCAGGCTGGACTGAAGGTGTGCAGTTGATGGTAGTGGGTGAGAAACGTCGTTTCTTTATTCCAAGCCGTTTAGCGTATGGTAACCGTGGTGCAGGTAGTATCCAAGCCGGTTCAACGCTGATTTTTGAAGTCGAGCTTTTAAGCTTTAAATAAGCCGTTTAATTTTAAATAAATCGAGCTTACAAAAAAGCCGCATGATCTAAAGGTGATGCGGCTTTTATTTATAATGCGAGATAATTTATAACTCGAGATCAATGATTACGTATTATAAATTATCTACTACCTATCGATTACTTTGAATGGTAATCACGGCAAGATATTAGTGTATTTTCAATCAAGCTTGCAACTGTCATTGGACCAACACCACCTGGTACAGGGGTAATGAAAGAAGCGTTTTCTTTTGCTACTTCAAAGCCAACATCACCAACAAGTTTGCCATTCTCTAAACGGTTAATACCCACATCGACAACCATAGCGCCTTTCTTGATCCATTCACCTGGGATAAAGTTAGGGCGACCCACTGCAACCACAACTAAATCGGCACGGCGAACATGCTCTTCTAGGTTTAGGGTGAAGCGATGACATGTAGTCGTTGTACAACCTGCAAGTAATAATTCAAGCGTCATTGGACGACCAACAATATTAGACGCGCCAACAACAACAGCGTCAAGACCGTGTAGGTCAACACCTGTTGATTCAAGTAGCGTAATAATACCTTTCGGTGTGCAAGGACGTAATGCAGGAATACGTTGTGATAAACGACCAACGTTGTACGGGTGGAAACCATCAACGTCTTTGTCTGGGCGAATATGTTCCAACACTAGGGTTGTATCAATATGCGCAGGTAAAGGCAGTTGCACTAATATTCCGTCAATCGTGGTATCTGCGTTTAGCTCATCAATTAGCGCTAATAACGCTTCTTGCGAGCTATCTTTTTCAAGATCATAAGATTTAGAAACGAAGCCTACTTCTTCACAGGCACGACGTTTGCTCCCAACATATACTTGTGATGCCGGATCGGCACCCACTAAAATCACAGCAAGACCCGGGGCGCGTAATCCTTGTGCAGTACGCGTAGCCACTTCATCAGCAACTTTCTGGCGAACTTGCTGAGAAATATTTTTTCCATTAATGATTTGAGCAGTCATTGAGTTGTTTAATCTCTTGGTTAGAAAGTTGCGCTATTTTCGCACTAAAATGTGACTTTGTCAGCAACTCTTAAAATAAATAATAATCTAATTAGGGTGACAAAGAGGGTCTATTTAGTTATAAAGATGCTTTGAATTATTTAGGTCGATAACAGTGAAACATCAAGAGCATATTATTTCCGTTTTTGCAGACGTAGCAGCACCCTCAACCCGTTTAATTGACAGCTCGGCTGTGAATATCGAAAGTAAAGACGTTGTAATTATGCAGCGTGCACTGTTAGAAACGAATCCTAAATTCCGCCAGCTTATTCCGTATGTAGTTGTAAAACAGGGAGATAAGTATTTAGCTTATGAGCGTTCTAAATCAGGTGGTGAATCACGTCTACATAACTTATTCAGTATCGGTATTGGCGGTCATGTTGACGCGGTTGACGCTGTCTATGATGCAAAAGGTGTATTCCAATTAACAGATACTTTACGCACTGGTATGTATCGTGAATTACACGAAGAGCTAGGTTTAACAGAAACTGACTTTTTGGGGATGACGACAATCGGCTATTTGTCTAAAGACGTAACGCCAGTGGATGAAGTGCATTTAGGTATCGTATTAGTTGCTGAAGTACATGCAGACTTAGTTATTACCAGTAAAGAAGATGCATTGAATCTAGCGGGTTTCTTAACACCTGATGAATTAGCCCAGTTAAAGTTAGAATCTTGGTCTGAGACTGTGGTTGCAGAGTTAGTATAAATATTGAGAGAAGCGTAAGCGGGTTATTTAAGACCTGCTTTATTATTGATTTGCGTTCCTATTTTATAATTAATCTGCAATTAGCAGCCAAATTATGCATATTGTTATTATAAGCTCGTTCAGTGTATAACTATTAGGCAGTTATTTGTTGGCTTCAAGAAACCATTGACGCGAACAGCCCAACTCTGTAATATCCACTTCGTTGACAAGGCATTGCCTCCAACATTCGGTGATTAGCGCAGCTTGGTAGCGCACCTGGTTTGGGACCAGGGGGTCAGAGGTTCGAATCCTCTATCACCGACCACGACTCCTTAGCTCAGTTGGATAGAGCAACGGCCTTCTAAGCCGTAGGCCATAGGTTCGAATCCTATAGGGGTCACCATATTAAAGTTGATTCGTTTACTAAAACGGGTTGATGTAAAAGTTTGTGGCGGTTGTAGCTCAGTTGGTAGAGCCCCGGATTGTGATTCCGGTTGTCGAGGGTTCAATCCCCTTCAGTCGCCCCATATTTGATAACTCATTAAGGTGACGTTATCGACCCTTGTCAGTATTACCTGCTGATAAGTTGTAAGTTAGTGCGGAAGTGGCGGAATTGGTAGACGCGCTAGATTTAGGTTCTAGTATCGCAAGGTGTGAGAGTTCAAGTCTCTCCTTCCGCACCATGTTCGGTGATTAGCGCAGCTTGGTAGCGCACCTGGTTTGGGACCAGGGGGTCAGAGGTTCGAATCCTCTATCACCGACCACTTATTTATTCCAAGTAATTGGAATTCGAAAAAGCCTGCTCATTGAGCAGGCTTTTTTCGTTATACTGTTTTTTAAAAGTTGCTGCTTATTGGTTTAAGTCAGCAGTTCAAGTAACGCCTATTTATCAAGGATTAAAGTATTATGACTGACAATACACAATTTTTAGAAAAGCTAAATAATGATATCGACACTAAATTACAATTTGTTGATTACGCAGAAACGAAAGTAAACAAGCACCTAGCTAAAAGCGAGCAGCCTGAAACAAAACACTTTGCGATCAACATTGCATTGCTTGCGCTAGAAGAAGAGCAAAACACTGCGACTTACTCTGCGTTATTGAAATTGTTAGTTGTACAGCTAGAAATCTACCTTACACTACCAGCAACAACGGTTGCTGATGATTTCCGTGCTGAACTAAAAGACACTATCGCGCAATTAAACGCGCTTGTGGCTGAAGTAGAAGCAGCTGCACTGTAATTACTAATGGTGTAGGTTTGATTTTTAACTAATAGCTGTTAATAACGTAAATCTATTAGTTGTTAATAACTCAAAAATACATCTTATTACCAGGTAAAGCATTGATTAACATCGCGTTAATCAATGCTTTTTTTATTCCAAGAACGCAATGAAAATGATTATAACGTCGAGTGCATGGATTAGCTGTCGTTGTCGTTAGTTTTATTGTTTATTACTCACTGAATGAATAATAAAAGGCTATCCATGAAAGAAATAACCCTGCCTCAAGGTAACGACACTGATCTAAACAAAGATCTAAAACAAGAAGTTAATCATCCGTTCTTATCACTCGTTGTGATGATTATTATTGCGGCATTCGCAACTTACTTTGTTCCTGCAGGCGAGTTCACGCGTATTGTCGTTGATGGCCGTACTGTCATTGACCCTGCGTCTTATACCTTGTTAGAAAATAATCCCGCGACCATTTTTAGCTTCTTTGAATCATTTTACAAAGGCTTTAAAGCGGCATCTGGCGTCATGGGTGTGGTGTTCTTTGTTGGTGGTGCCTTTGGTGTTATCAAACATATGGGTCTGTTAGACGCATCAGTATTCGCATTAACCGATAAGCTAAAAGATAAAGGTTTGGTGGTTATTGCCCCTGTGGTGATGATTGCGATTGCGTTAAACGTGACATTCACGGGTATGCGTGAGTTGGACGTTATTTTCATTACCTTGATGATCCCTATCTGTATTCGTCTTGGCTATGATGCGATGACGGCATTAGGCGTTGTACTACTGGCTAGTTGTGCGGGTTTTGCTGCTGCATTGGCAAATCCATTCTTCACCGGTATTGCTCACAGTATTGCTGAGTTACCATTATATTCAGGTATGTGGTATCGCTTTATCTGCGCTGTATTCATGCTGGGTACGGCGATGATTTTTGTTTTACGCTATGCAAATAAAGTGAAGAAAGACCCAAGCAAGAGCTTATTGCATGGCATGAATTACCAAGTTGAAGAAGCTGGTGAAATCAAAGCGCTATCGCTAAGAGAGAAGCTAGGTGGTATTACATTTTTAGCGTTATTCGGTTTCATGATCTTTGGTACATTAAAGCTGAGCTTTGGTTTCACTGAAATTGCAGCGACGTTTGTGGCGATGGCTATCTTACCGGGTCTTGTCGGTGGTTTATCTCCAAATCAAATCTGTGAATCGTGGACAAAGGGTTGTGCGGATGTGATGGTTGCAGTATTGATCATCTTCTTTGCACGTTCAGTATTAGTGGTGATGGAAGATGCGCAAATTGTTGATACCATTATTCATTTTTTAGCGGGTTTCATTTCACAAAGTAATAAGTTACTGGCAGCAGGCTCAATTTACATTGCTCAAAGTGTGATTAATTTATTCATTCCATCAGGCAGTGGCCAAGCGGTGATTACCATGCCAATCATTATTCCATTAGCGGATATTGCGGGTATTACGCGTCAAGTGGCTGCACTTGCTTCACAGCTTGGTGATGGTATTTCTAATTACATTTATCCTACTAACGGTGGTTTACTTGCTGTATTAGCATTAGCTAAAGTACCTTATAGCAAATGGGTACAGTTCTTCTTGCCACTGTTTTTATTCTGGACTGTGTGTATGTTGATTGCGGTTGTGATTGCACAGTATATTGAGCTAGGGCCTTTTTAGTAAAGGCAGGTTTGATTTCGATGATGGAGGCGTGATTAGCAATCACGTTATTAAATGCCAAACACACGCTTGTCGCTAGCTAAGAGCCTTTAGTTATGGGAAGATTATCAGCCTTGCTCGATCGTGCAAAGGCATGGTCTTCGTATTATAGGAACAGCATGAATAATTTAGATATAGCGACAACAACCCCTGAATCGACCCATAACTTGCCTGTTAAGTGGCTTATTACAGCTTTAATTATTGCGATCACTGTTTTAGGTCTTGTTCGTGTCGCAGATGAAAAAGCGCATACCATGGTAGATGAGTCAATTGTTGCTGCTGGCGCTAGTTTCGCTGTGGCACGTACGCTCGATGCTGTTATATCGGTTGTTAAAAGCACTGAACTCTCTGTGGGTGTAGCATCGATTGATGTAGGTGAAATGCTCAACCCAGTAAGCGACTTGATCAACAAGTTTACTTGGGTGATGACATTAGCTGTAGGCTCATTAGCCTTACAAAAAATCCTGTTAATGATGATGGCATCTAAATTAGCGAATATTTTGTTAATACTTGCGTCTTTTGCGTTGCTCATCACTATGTGGATTAGAGGTGCTAAGCAATACAAAAAAGTAGCACTGTCAGCATTTAAAGTTATTGTATTAATACGCTTTGCGGTCGTTTTATCGCTTGGGCTTAATATTATGGTGGATAAGCTGTTTATTGATGAGCAAATCCAACGACAATCTAGCCAAATTGAAGGTGTAACTGCATTAGTTAAAGGCGTTCAAGATGGCGATGGGGAATTAGCAGCTAAAGCAGATCAGGGCTTTGTTGATTCAATGAAAGCCAGTTGGGAAAATGCCACAAACAAACTAAAAGCAGAAACAGACAAAGTTGCTTATATGCAGCAAAGTATCGAAGATTCCATTATTAGCTTTATGGAGCTCATGGCATTATTTTTACTTAAAACAATCTTATTACCAATTGGCTTTCTACTTATGCTTAAACAACTCGTTTTTAGTAAAATCATCTTATAGACCGATGATATAATTACTCATCGCTTTTACAAGTAGAGCGGCTCTTAAAGCTAGCGTTACGGTAATGAGCGGTGATAGGGAAGTCACCTGGTTCAAAATAACCAGCCCAATCAGAAATACGATTATCGGTTGCCCATAAGTTAGCCATCACTCGCAGTTTACTGCTTGATACTTGTGGGATGGGGTCGCTAGCATCATGTTTAACATTATGTACGAGTTGGCCATCAACGTACCAAGAAATTGACTTTCTCCGCCATTCAATACCATAGCGATGGAAATCTTCGGCAGCATCAAAGCCCAGTGGAATAATATGTTCGTGCGCCAACTCATAACGGTCGTCATTGGTCCAAAAATTAATTTGTACCATGCTGGTATCTTTACCTAAAAATTCAATATCAATTTCGTTATGTTTGCCATTACCTTTCGCCGGTTTATCATACGGACCTGCAAAGAGGAAAAACGAAGAAACAACCCCTGATTTAGCCACTGGTTTCATTTCAATTTCAAAACAACCATAACCATAAAATTCTTGGCTACGTAGTTCTCCGGACTGATAAGGGTAGCCAGTATCAGCATAATTTGTTGGTGCCAAGCTAAGCACCATGCCTGCATCACTAAAGCTAATTGCTTCACCCTCCCAACTATTGGTGAAAGGAAAACCATTACTCCAGCCGTCTGATTTCCACCACAATGCAGAGTTAAGTTCAGTAAGCGGATCAGTAAAATCAGCATCTTTGGCAAGGCCCGATATTGGCAGTGTAGCGCTACAAAGCAAGAGTGCTAAAGGCAGTTTTTGGCGTTTGAAAAGAGGCAGGGACATGGGGTTCCAATAAGCGTGTTGGGGGGATACAAAAAAAGTATAGCAGTGGTTAACTTCTTTGGCCGTCGCTCACTCGTTGAGCCCGCATTTTATTGGCGATTATTTATTTTCTGTTAATACTGTTAAGTCGCTATTACTGCTTTCATTAACAATCTTATTCACTATGTTATTCAAGCGATTATCTGTAGGTTGATAAATCGGCATGTTATTACGAGATTTAAACCATAATGCAACTAATATTAATGAGTTAGTATTAATGTTGTAAGCGGTGTTGGTCGAGTTGTCTTGATATAACCCTGTCGGTATTGCGCGCTGAGATAAGCTATTAGAAAGCACTTGCTTCGCGAGTTGTTGGCTAAAATCATCATCAAAAAGCACACTAAAAGCAAAGGCGACTTTATTACTAAATACCTGAGGATTACCAACCGATTTGCCTCGGGTATTGGTACTTAACCATGATTTACCATAGATATTAATATTATTATAAGAAAACCATGGTGCTTTGTTCATTGCATCTTCAGCAAATATCCGCAGTACCTTTGTGTCTGAATGATGAGCTTTATGTAATTGATAAACGTTCTCTAATTGGTTCCACCACACAACAGGGCTGCCTAGTTCGATAGCTTGGAGCACATAACTGTCACTGGTAAAAAAAGGCAGGTTACGTTGGTCGATATAAAGTGGTATACCTTCTTGAATAATCTCGGTGGTATTATCTCGCTTAAATGCAGCTGCTACATCAAGTCCCGAGAATTGATAACCTTGCGCTGCATATTGTAAATAGCCTAAGCGACCTTCTTGACGATACGAAGTGCTGCGTTTCTGTTTCAGCTCACCATAGAGAGTTTGATTGTACACAGTACGCTCTAACTTCCATTTGCTGGTAATTAACGTGATGAGTGGGGTCAATTCTGGTTTGTATTGTTTCGTTATTTCTAACCAAATTAATAATCGGCCAATATCTAATGCCGACCAACCGTTACCGTTAGAGGCTGTTTTACTTAGAGAACCTGACGGTAAACCTGATTGAGTATTGTATTCTCTATTAGGTAACTCGTTGTTATATAAAGGTAGCTTGAATAGGGTTATTAAGGTTTTTTTGAGTCGTGATGAAGCATCAAAACTGCTGATTAATTTAAGATTTTCTAACGCGAGAGTGGCGCCAATACCACTGGCCATGTCCCACAGCGTTGCGTGATGGTAGCCTTGTACGGAGTCAATTAAGCCTGTATTTTTATTCCAATTACGTTCGATATAATATTGTGCTTTTTTGGCGAGTATTAGATCTTCTCGAGTCAGTTGTTTGAGGGGGACGATTATATTTTCAGAGCCTATTATCTTTTCAGAAGGTATAGTATCGCCAGAAAGTGTCGCTGTTCTTTTTTCGCTGTTTTTTAAAATAATGTGTTCAGGAGATTGAACCGTTATTTTGATGGCATTATTGACGCTTAACTTTTTTTGATATTGGCTTTGCTTTTGCTCCGTTATTTGCGGCGTCGAACTTTCAGGCTCGACTCGCGTTAAACTTTTGGGCTGTTCTGTGTTATCGATTACCTGAGTCTCTATAAGTTCAGCATTATTGTTTTCAATATTGCTGCTCTTAGCATTAAGGTCTTCGGCATCCGTTGGGTGTATTGCTCGACGTTGTGAAGCGCGCTTGTTTGAATTTTCACTAGAGTCAGATGATGTTGTCTCAGTCTGTGAATCACTTACAGGTACATGGGGTACGGCTCTGCCCCCATAAAAACTGAATTTTTCAGGTACATTATCTTGCTGGGTTGATGACTGCTCTGCAATGCTAATAAAGCTAACGCTCGATAAGAGCGTTATTAAGATCATCACTCTTGCGTTAAGCGTTAATATACAGACCTCTTACATTAGCCATAATGTGCTTAATTACCTGTAATACATGATTTATTCATTCGATACTAGAATAGTGACTTCGTTTTACCTACGATCTTTAGCGGTGGGCAGTCATAAACGTGAGCTTGATCTTAAAACATTAAATCTAATTAAAATGTGGTATTTTTTTTACTATACTTTTAGCAGGGATTTACGCTTTTAAGGATATCTATCTTGTTGAAAAATGAGCTACAAAGCGCGTTTAGTGTGTGCAAGAAAAACCTCGTTTACGTTGTTATATTTAGCCTTGCTATTAATTTCTTGGTATTAACTCTACCTTTGTATAGTTTGCAGTTGTTTGATCGTGTCTTAAGTAGTGCTAGTTTAGATACGTTATACGCCTTATTAGCCATCGCGGTTATATTACTAACAGCCCAAGCTATCATCGAACATATTCGTACTCTGTTGTTACAAAAAACGGGGTTGAACCTGGATTTGACGCTCAGTCCATTATTACTTGCCGACAGTATTCGCCAGTCATCTAAACATAACTGCATTCACAAACAAGGTTTACAAGATTTAACCGAGCTAAGGAACTTTTTAGTTAGTCCTTCAACATCGGCCATTTTTGATATTCCTTGGATTGCGGTATTTCTGGTTATTCTATTCATGCTACATCCCTATCTCGGTATCGTCGCACTTATTGGCAGTGCGGTGTTTGTGGTATTAGCATTGCTGATGATGTATGCAGCCCGTAAACCTAGCGGTCAATCGCAAGAATTAGCCATGAAAACAAGCATGGAACTCAATGATTTTTTAAGAAATGCACCCATGCTAAGAGCGATGGGCATGGCAGATAATATAGGTAAAGTGTGGCACGATAAAAACCAACAAGTGTTAGCACTACAATGGGAAGTAAACGCAAGAACAGGGCCGTTATTAGCAGTTAGCCGCTATTTTAGAACACTGTTACAAGTGGCGATCTTGACCGTCGGTGTCATGCTGGTATTGCAACAACAACTTGGTGCTGGCTCTATTATTGCCAGCTCGATTATTATGGGACGCTTATTATCTCCCTTTGAGCAAGCCGTTGCTGGATGGAAAGGCTGGTATAGCGCTTGGAATGCGTTCAAGCGTTTGCAATTATTGAATGAAGGTGCGCTGGATGACGAGCTTAAAACGAGCTTACCAGTACCGAAAGGCGAGTTGAAACTAGAAAATGTGGGGCTAAAATTTCCTAATCAGCAGCGGGCCGTATTACAAAATATTAATTTTAAACTCGGTGCTGGGCAAGCATTAGCGATCATGGGTAATACCGGTTCAGGTAAATCAACGCTTGCCGCTTTAATCATGGGGATCCACAAACCATCAGTAGGGTCAGTTAAAATTGATGGTGCAGCGATGGCATTATGGCCAGAAAATGAAATCGGTGAACACATTGGTTTTCTACCACAAGAAGTGGGTTTACTCGCAGGTACTGTGGCTGAAAATATTTGTCGCTACTCGAGCGCTCCAGCTGAAAAGATAATTCATGCCGCGCAACTTGCTTGTATTCATGAACTGATTATTTCACTACCAAAAGGCTACGATACTTACCTTGGCGAAGGTGG
The DNA here is from genome assembly GCF_015082335.1 of Moritella sp. F3. NCBI lineage: Bacteria > Pseudomonadati > Pseudomonadota > Gammaproteobacteria > Alteromonadales > Moritellaceae > Moritella > Moritella sp. F3. Next base: position 48,275 of record NZ_BLRL01000003.1, read on the forward strand.
TTTACAGCTGTCCGGCGGTCAAAAACAACGTATTGGCTTAGCTAGAGCTATTTTCTCCAATCCCAGATTACTCGTCCTTGATGAACCTAATTCTAACCTTGATCCTGAAGGTGAAGTTGCCCTGTCAATTGTGCTGCAATACTGCAAAGAAAATAGCATCACAGTGGTGATGATTAGCCATCGACCTGGATTTTTAAGACAGATGGATTGGGTTGTCGTTCTTAAAGACGGCAAGATCGAAAAAGCGGGGACGTGTGAGCAGTTTCTTGGTGCAATGAATGGCGTGTCTACCGTTGATAGTGACGTTAAAAAGGTGACGCAGCATGGATAAACAACTATTTGATACACGTGGGCTTATCATTGCTGGTTGCCTTAGTATTGTTATCACGATCGGCGGTTTTATTACTTGGTCGACCTCGATGCATTTAAGCTCTGCAGCCATTGCCCCTGGAACGATTATTGTGGAGTCTCAACGTAAGAAAATTCAGCACTTAGATGGTGGCTGGGTGAAAGCGATACATGTTTTTGAAGGGCAAAAGGTACAAGCGGGTGATATGTTACTTGAACTTGCTAGTGGTCAAGTGGATGCTGATTTTCGTCGATTACAGCAGCGTGCAACATTCTTGCAAGCCCAACATGATCGATTATCTGCTGCGCTAAATGGACGCGATAACGTGACGTGGAGCGACGCCACTATTCAAGATGTCGAGAGTATTGAATATAGTAATATCATTGCCAGCCAGCAATTACAGTATCAGCAAGAGCAGCTGCATAATGAATTGCGCATTGAGCAATTTTCACAACGCAAAACCTTGTTGGAGGAGAAGTTTAGAGGCGCTCAATATCAAATTATCGCTGTTGATAACCAATTGGTATTAATCGAGCAAGAATTAGAGATGTTATCCGGACTATTAGATAAAGGTTATGTATCCAAAACGCGAGTGATGGCGCTGCAACGCAATAAGGCTGAAGTGCTTGCCAGAAGAGCGGGGCTTGATTCGGAGAGTAAAGTCTTGAGCCGTCAAGTTGTGTCATTAGAACAAGATTTTAAAACTGAAAACGTTGAGCTAAAGCAGCAATATACAATGAAAATGGACAGTCTATCTAAGGAGCTAAGAGATGTATTGCAAGCATTAAATGTAGCCCGAGATGCGCGTTCTAAGGTGACAATTCGCAGTGAACATGCTGGTACGGTTGTTGGTTTGAATGTGCATAGTGTGGGTGGTGTTGTTAACGCTGGAGCGGTGCTGATGGAGATTGTACCTGAAGGGGATGAGTTAATTGTCGATGCTATCGTTAAGTCAGAAGATATCGATATGGTTAGGCAAGGCCTTAAAGCTAAAGTCAGGCTTTCAGCTTACAGTATTCGTAATACAGCGCCTGTGACTGGGGAGGTGGTGTATGTTGCCGCAGATCGGATCCCACAAAACAACGACGGTAAAACAGGTTACCGGATTAAAGTAAAATTAAATAGCGCGGAATTAAAGGCGCTTGCTCATATTAATTTGTACCCTGGTATGCCAACGGAAGTACTCATACTGTTGGAAGAAAGGACGTTATGGGATTACTTTACCGCGCCTTTATTTACGTCGTATAACCGTGCGTTTAGAGAAACATAATTATAAGGATGTAGCATGTTATTTTGGTTAGGGTTTTATTTATTTTTTTTCTTGTTATCGACCTATATAGGCTATCAAAAAGGTAATTTAGTGGCCGGTATTTTACTCGGATATGTGCTGGGGCCTGTGGGGGTGATATGTATGTATTTAAGTAAAGATCGCAAACATATGATCTGTCAAAATTGCCAATCTAGCATTCATATTAAGTCATATTTTTGTCCGCAGTGTAAAACAAAACAACTATATATCGCTTAATGGGGGCGTCGAGATGAAACAAAAACAGAATCGTTTATCAATGCCAATGAATCAAGCTCTAATTGTTGCTGGTACGGCGGTGGCTATTTTATTGGGCTTAGTTGGCGTGACCGCATGGCAATATACAGAGCGTCATAATGATGTGGCATTACTCGCCACTAAAAACAATATTATTACTGAGCAGCAAGCGTCGATTGATTCACTGAAAGCTAATCAGCAAGGCGATGAACAGATAATGTCAACCGAATATGTTACGTTGGAAAAAATGCTCTTAATACAAAAGCAGGAACTTGCTGCGCAGCAAAAAGTGATTGATGAATTACAGTTACAATCATCGTATCAAAGTAAACAGTTAAAACGTAAAGATAAAAATATAAAAGATTTACGTCGATCTTTTCAGAAGGAGTTAGAATCAAGTATTGCCGAGCAGCAACAAATCTTGATCGCAGAGCAAGCTGGTTTGGCTATTATCCGTAACCAATTGAACTTAGAATCTGCACGTTTACAGCAGCAAGAGGCGCAGGTATTGGCGAAAGTTGGTGATGTGGCAGCGTGGGAAAAACAGAAAGCAGAATTCGAAATACGCTATGCCAGTGAAGCTCAGCAAGCAGCACATGTGACTCGGGTTGATGATCTGATGAGTCAGTTTGATCGCTTACAGGTCGATTTAGACGTGGTTAATGAGTGTGACAAGGACTATTTGTATAGTTACAACGAGGCTAAAAGTATTCTAAATCATATCCGTACTTATATTCAGACTAATGAGATGGATGATGATTACTTTTTTTATGTTATTTCCAATGACAGCTTGATTACCGCTAAGAATAGAAAGTTATGTCTGAATAGTTAAGTGTAATTTAAACTGAATGTTAAGAGATAAAAAGGCGGTGATTAAATATCACCGCCTTTTGTTTACTGACTGAGTTATTTGCTTATGAGTAGCTAAACATCTGCACCGTTAAAGCTAATATTATCTTGTTCACTGTCACTCCAGATTGTCACTTCTTTACCTTCATCATTGGCAAATGTATAACCAAAGAGTGAGTCTGTATTGATGTTACTTGCTTCGTAGGCATCGCGTAGGTCATCATTTAACGTGACGTTATTACTTGATACTTCCCAGTTAAAGCCATTTAAATCTAGCTTGTTAGCGCCTGTACAAACAAATTGACTATTGCTCACTTCGGCGGTGTCGTTAAGTAGCACTTTATCAAGCGAGATCTTCAGTTGGGCGTCACTGGCGTTGACCACCACCCCTTCAATTTCTTGGAAGGCTGTTTGTGTCATATCAATAATTTGGCTATCTGAATCACTGCCAACGGCTAATACGTCAAAACCAGCGCCACCACTAAAGTGTACCGTTGAACCATCGGTATTGGTTGTTTCAGTGATATCAAAGACTAGCGTATCATTACCTGCGCCTGCAAATAGTTGATCGCTGCCTGTGCCACCATCTAAGATGTCATTCCCGGTTTGACCAAAGAGGATATCATCACCGCTACCGCCAGTTAACTGGTCGTCACCGGTACCGCCATCAAGGTTATCGTTACCAGTGCCACCGTCAAGATTATCATCGCCAGTATCGCCAGATAAGAGATCCTCTCCAGACCCACCGAAGAGTTGATCATTACCAGTCTCACCAAAGAGTTGATCATTACCGCTATCACCGGCTAAGGTATCATTTCCATCTTCACCAAATAAGATATCATCTTGGTTTCCGCCCTTTAGCGTATCGTTACCAGCGCCGCCATATAAGATATCATTGTTGTTATCACCACGCAGATAATCATCACCTTCACCACCGAGTAACACATCGTCGCCTGAACCGCCACTGAGGTAATCGTTACCTAGGTCACCAGAGAGTTGGTCATTACCACTTTGACCATAGAGCTTATCGTTGCCAGTTCCACCTGCTAACTGATCGTCATCACTACCTGCGTAGAGCTTATCATCACCGTCATCACCAAATAGCTGATCACTACCCGAACCTGTTCTTATTTGATCGTTGCCGCTATCACCATGGATTTGGTTATTACCACCACTGACGGTGATTTGATCATTATCAGCACCGCCACTAATTGCATCATTACCATCGCCGGCCGTAATGGTATCATTACCACTATCGCCAGTGATTTGGTTATCACCACTTCCGGCGTTAATGATGTCATTACCCTCATCGCCTGAGATAATATCATTGCCACTGCCCGCGGTGATAATATCGTTGCCTAAGCCACCTATAATATTATTATTACCATCACCAGCATTGATAGTATCGTTGCCGTCACCACCGATAAGCGTATCATTACCATCTTCACTCGAGAGCACGTCGTCGCCACTTCCGCCATCAAGCTGATTATTACCAGTGCCTGCCGTTAAGATATCGTCACCAGCGCCACCTTCTAACGTATCGTTACCAGCAAAGCCTTCTAATCGGTCATCGCCGTCATCGCCTTGTAATAAGTCATTACCTGCAGCGCCATAGAGGATATCGTTATCATCCCCCCCTGAAAGGGTGTTATTGCCACTGTCGGCATGTAGTTCATCTGCGCCAGCGCCGCCAAACAAGGTGTCATCACCTGCGCCTGCGAATAGTCTGTCAGCGCCGTCACCACCACTTAGCGTATCGTTACCAGCATCACCGCGGAGTAGATCGTCACCTTCATCACCGATGAGCGTATCACTACCGTCACCACCTTCAAGTTCATCGTCACCAGCACCTGCTGATAAATGATCATTACCTGCAGAACCCATTAGTTGGTCGTTACCACTGCCAGCGATGACTGTATCTGCGCCCGCACCACCAAATAAGGTATTGTTACCTTCACCAAGATCAACAGTATTACTGCCATCCATACCATAAACGGTATCATCACCTAATCCGGTGTTAACAGTATCATCACCCGAACCAGCGTAAACCACATCATCACCCGCGCCAGATTGAATGGTATCTTGATCTTCGCCACCATGAAGCGTATCTGCTTGCGCGCTGCCTATTAATGTATCATCACCAGCCCCGCCGTATATGTGGTGACTACCTGTTGCTGCCGCTGTTAATGTATCATTACCAGCGTCCCCTGAAAGCGTATCTTGGCCATCATCAACCAATATATCATCGCCATCACCGCCAGCTAAGAAGTCATAACCGTCACCACCAATAAGCGTGTCGTTACCTGCACCGCCAAATAAAGCATCATTACCGTCGCCACCGAGTAGGGTATCCGCACCTGCTCCTGCATCGATATGATCATTGCCACTTCCTGCATTGAGCGTATCGTTGCCATCGCCACCAAAAATCGTATCGTCACCATCGCCAGCCACAATGGTATCCTGGTCAATGCCACCAAATATCATATCGTCACCAGCGCCTGCCGTGATGGTATTATTACCTGCATCACCGTAAATCGTATCATCACCGTCACCAGCATCGATAACATCGTGTCCAGTACCGGCATAAACTGTGTCGTTACCTGCATTGGCCGTGATAATATCGTTACCGGCACCACCACTGAGTTCATCGTCGTGCTCGGCACTGATTAAAGTGTCATCACCAGCTTCCCCATAAAGAGCACTAATACCAGCACCACCATCTAAGAGATCATTGCCTTCACCACCAACCAAGATATCATCGCCGGCATCACCAGTTAGCGTATCATCACCAGTACCACCCACAAGCACATCATCACCAGTACCACCAACGAGAATATCATCACCGCTACCGGCAATAATGGTGTCGTTACCTTCGCCCCCTTCTAAATTATCATCCCCTCCGTTGCCTTCTAGATAGTCATCGCCATCTTGGCCGAATAGGGCATCATTGTTTGCACCACCGAAAAGTTGGTCTGATTCTTGTGATCCCGTTAATGTGTCATCGCCTTGACCACCAAATAGGGCACTGGCATTGCTGCCTGCGGTGAGCGCATCATTACCATCTTCACCGTAGAGCCGGTTGTTACCATGATTACCTTGCACTTGATCATTACCAGCCCCGGCATAAACAGTGTCATCACCAGTACCTGCATTGATAATATCAACACCGCCGCCAGCGTATACTTCATCATCACCAGCCCCTGCCTCAATGCTATCATCGCCTGACTCTGTAAATATTTTATCGTCACCATCAGCTGCATCAATCGTATTATCGCCAGCTCCGGCATAAACAATATCGTTGCCATCGCCACTTTCAATGTAGTCTGCCCCTGATGCTGTATATATCGTATCGTCACCAAGTTCGGTGCTAATAACATTGTCACCTTCACCAGCGAATACAGTATCATCGCCAGTACCTGTGTTGATGTTATCATCACCATTTTCGCTATAAACAGTATCGTCACCATCACCAGTATCAATCGTGTTATGACCTGTTTCACCAAATACAGTGTCATTACCTAGACCCGTAGTGATGACATCATTACCACTGCCAGAAAAAACGGTATCGTCACCAGCACCACCGTTAATGACATCATCACCTTCATTTGCATGAAGGACATCATCACCAGCACCACCATCAATTATGTCATTGCCAGTACCAGCATAGAGCTGATCGTTACCTTCGCCACCAGTTAATTGGTCGTTACCTTCGCCGCCATATACCTGGTCATTCCCGGCACCGCCGATGACGATATCATCACCAACTTCACCAAATACTAAGTCATCACCTTCACCACCTTGCAACGTATCATTACCTTCAGCACCAAGGAGCAAATCATCATCAGCACCGCCATCAATAATATCGTTGCCCGCGCCACCTAAAATGATATCGTTCCCCTCGTTCCCCTCGAGAATATCATCACCGGAGTCGCCTTGAATCTCATCATCACCAAGGCCCCCATAAATAGTATCGTTGTCGGCACCACCATAGACTTTATCATTGCCTATGCCGCCAAAAAGTTGGTCGCTACCGTCATCACCGATGAGAGTGTCGTCACCAGAACCCCCATAAAGTATGTCATCTCCGAGTTCACCAAGTAGTAAATCATTACCTTCGCCGCCAGAGATCGTATCATTACCGTCACTGCCTAGCAGGCTGTCATTTCCGCTGCCGCCATCTAAGGTATCATCACCATTACCGCCGAGTAGTAAATCATCGCCGTCATCGCCGTATAAATTATCATCATTGATACCACCACTAATCAAGTCATCTCCAGAGCCGCCATGTATAGTGTCCGAACCTTGTTGGCCAAATAAACTATCGTTACCTTCACCACCACTAATTGCATCGTCATAAATATTATTAGCAAGGAATTCTACACTTTCAATAGTGGTAATTGGTGTACCATCGGGTTCGGAGATACTAAACGTGATTAGCTCATCATTACCTATTTGAGCGGCGGTTACATCCAGATCTATTTCGAGTTCACCACGATTATTCACGATTGCAGGAACTGATGTTATGATGGCACCATCACTGTCGGTGAGATTGACTAAAACGGATGTGTTTTGTTGCTCTAGGGTGAATTTTGCGGTGATAGCACTGCTATCATTAACAACGTAATTACCGAGCCGCACACTGTGATTAATTTCTTCAACTGGTTCTGTGTTATCAGTGGGCGCTGTAAAGCTATAAATGGATTGTGAATTACCCCAAGTATCATTTGAATTTGGTTCTACTGGGGCAAGAGATGCGTAATCTATGTCACCAAAAATCGTATCATTACCTTCGCCACCGGCTAGGTTATCATTACCCTCACCACCAGTAACAAAATCATCACCTTCGTTGGCTGCCACGTTATCATTACCGGCTAGTACGTTGATACTGTCATCCGCAGATGTACCAACAACTTCATCATCGCTATTTGTTCCTTGCATATGAACTCCTACTATTTGTTCAATAATATCTACTCAATGTGGTATATAAATTTGCTCATCATTACTAAACATAGTTAGGGATTATTCTATCGTAGCGAATATTTTTAATGTAAGAGGCAAAGTGTGAGGCATATAAAATATAGTCCTAATATCCTATTGAAGAATTGAAGAATTGAAGAATTGAAGAATTGAAGAATTGAAGAATTGAAGACAAAATTGGGATTTAGAAGCTAAATGAATATGAAATGGAAATTGCCCCGTCAATAAACCGGCCCGTTCCTTCTGCACGATCAGATGAATTCCATCGGTTACCTGAATAGTTATTATATTGCAGTGTGATAGTGCCTGGGTGCCAATCAAAATAGCCAAAACCATAGGTGAAATCAGGATTCCAGGGTTGTTTTTGTGCACTATCAAAATAATAAAACGCAGTTGCATTCACATACCAATTACCAATAATCGCGTACTTACAGCCTAGGCTTATGGTTTGATGGTCAGCTTGGTAACTGGTTGAAGCAAGGTCAAAAAATTCTTTGGTGTAATTATAATTAGCTTGGCAGCCGATAGCCCCCTCATCAGTAAAGGATAGCCAATTGACAAAAGGTTTGGTGATCGGGAACTTCCAGCCTAATGACCAGGTGCCCTGATCGAAATTCGTCACTGCTTGCCCTGGTGTTGATTTAAAGCGGTTACCACCATAATTGGCATACATAAGACTGACTGTATAGGGGCGCCAATCACTATAGCCAAAGACGTAAGTAAAGTCAGGATTCCAAGGCTGTTGCTGGTCTTGATCTAAGTAATAATACACAGTACCTGAGACAAACCAATTACCCAGAATACTGTATTTTAATGACAAGGTCGCGGTTGCATTGGTGTTTGTTGGCCCAGATTGTACATCGACAGGTAGGTTAGCTGATTCTGTTTTTAGCAATGGAAAGTTAAGCGCGACATTACCGCTTAAACCATGAAACAAACTGTCATTGTTAGTGCCTTCTTGATAAGCCCATGAGTCAAAAGGTAAGGCGAATGAGTTGCTTACACCACGCCATATGAGGTCTAACTCGTCTTCCTCTTTACTCGCCTCGCTACTGGAACTTGATGTCGCAGACTGGCTAATACTGGGGGACGATGCAGCTGGTGCTCGTTTTGATGACTCAGTCTGATAGCCCGTCGAATATGCGGTAAAGCTGATGAAAGTGAGGAGAGCTAACCGTTTTTGCATTTGTAAGTGTCATGCTTAATTCCAAAAGAGGTTCCTATCCTCTTATTAATTGAGTAATAACATCAAGTTAATCTTATCCGTAACATAAATCTTTGTGGCGTAGATCAAACTTTGGTGCTAATTGTCTGCAGCTATTAGCTGCTTAACTAGACTGAGAATATGTACTAGATATTATTACTTTTGGTATAGAAATACGTTTTATTTTTAATTTATTTTAGCTTGTTAGGATGGTCCGTTTATCAATGAAAAACATACTGTTAGTTGACGATAACCGCACCATGCTATTAGTTTGGAAGCAAATCCTGATTAAACGTGGTTACCATGTAATGACCGCAATGGATGGGGTTGAAGCATTAGCTACTCTTGCTGAAAATCCGCAAATCCAATTCGTATTGAGTGATTGGATGATGCCAAATATGAATGGTATTGAGCTTTGCAGTAGGCTTAAGTCTGCTGATTACGATCGCTATATATTTTTCGTATTATTATCAGGAAAAGATGATCAGCATTCGATAATTGAAGGGATTAATGCGGGCGCTGATGATTTTTTTGTTAAAAACGCAGACATTAATGAAGTAGATGCTCGTGTTAAAGCAGGTTTTAGAACACTGGACCTGCATAATGAAATAACCGATAAAAATATTAAATTAGATACCGCTTACGCGACGATCAAAAAAGATTTGGAATCTGCTGGAGAGCTAGTTAAACGATTATTGCCGACCAAGCGGAAGTATACAGGCGTCGAGTTAAGTTATGTGTCTATTCCTAGCGCCCAAATCGGTGGTGATATGCTGGGCTACATGCAATTAGATGAAGAACATATCGCTTTCTACCTGCTCGATGTGGCAGGTCATGGTGTGTCTTCTGCATTAATGTCGTTTTCTATTCAGCAAAGTATTACTGCAAATAATGACAAAGGTGCGTTATTAAAAAGAACGATAAACACACCACCATATTACGAAATAACACCGCCTCATGAAGTCATTAAGCAGCTGAATGACATCTATGTGACAGATGAACAAAATCTACTGTATTTCACGATGATCTATTCAGTATTAAATGTAAAAACAGGCTTATTATCATTTTCCGTCGGGGGGCATCCACCACTCGTGTGGCTGCACAATGATCAATGCAGTGCAGAGTTTATTGGTCAGGATAGCTTTGTTGTCGGCGCCTTTGATTTTGTCGAATATAAAACGGCGCAGATCCAGTTGGAACCCGGCGATAAAATATGGATGTATTCAGATGGTTTAACCGAGGCAGAAAAAGATAAAACACAATTTTCAGAAGAAGGTCTTAGAAACGCAGTAATTGATTTTCAACACCATCCAACCACGATTCAAACCGAATTGCTCGTTGGTAGAGTCAGAGAATGGCAAGAATCCGCTCAATTTGATGACGATGTCAGTGTATTAGCAGTCGAATGGACAGGCTACTCAGAAGGGAAACACACATGCAACACAAAATTATCAACCAAGGTCAATGCACAGTTCTTCAAATAAATGAGGAACGTTTTGACGCTCGCTTAGCGCCTGATTTTAGAACTCAATTAACCGAGCTCTCTCAGAGTGTTGATGCACACCTGATTATTGATTTAACACAGGTAAGGTTTATGGATAGCAGTGGACTAGGCGCTGTGATGGCCGGTTATAAAATGTTACGTGGTAAAAAAATGAGCGTTGTTAATCCACAGCGAGCAGTTAAAGAATTGTTAAAGTTGACTCGAATGGACCAATTAATCACGTGTTACGACAGCATTGATGATGCTATTTCTGTTGATGCTTAATGGAGGTTTGAAATGAAGGGAATGATTCTTGCCGCAGGTAAAGGTACTCGCGTTAGGCCGATTACACAGATGATCCCAAAACCGATGATCCCTATTTTAGGGAAACCGGTAATGGAGTCTATGATCCAATTATTTGCCGCTCATGGCATCGATAAAATCGCGGTTAATACCAGCCACTTAGCTGAAATTATCGAAAACTATTTCGGCGACGGTCATCATTTTAATGTGCAGTTAACTTATTCGTACGAAGGTGAGGTACGCGATGGCAAGTTTGAAACTAAAGCCATGGGTTCTGCTGGTGGCATGAATAAAATTCAGCAATTCTCTGGTTTTTTTGATGAAACATTTGTTGTTGTTTGTGGTGATGCTTGGATTGATTTGGATCTAACAGAAGCAGTGCGCAGACATAAAGAAAAGGGTGTTATCGCGACTATTATCACCCGTCAGGTCGAACCTGAAGAGGTCGATAAATATGGTGTGGTTGTTACCGACGACTTTGACATGGTGACTTGTTTCCAAGAAAAACCAGCAGTAGAAGAAGCACTGTCTAATCGTATTAATACCGGTATTTATATTTTTGAACCAGCAATTTTTGATTATATTCCTAACGATGAAGAGTTTGATATCGGTAGTCAATTATTCCCTTTATTAGTTGAAAATAAAGTGAAGTTTAGTGCTGTTGATATGAACTTTCAGTGGCTTGATGTCGGTAATATCAGTGATATTTGGCAGGTGACAAAAGATATTCTTAATGGCGAAGTGTCTGGTTATCCAATCCCTGGTACGCAGGTTAGACCGGGTGTGTGGCTAGGGATTAATACTGTGTTTGATATCGATGCCTGTGATGTCACGCCACCAATTATTGTGGGTAGTGGCTGTGATATTAGACCGGGTTGTAAGATCGTCGGCCCTGCTGTTATAGGGGCCAATTGTACGATTGAGTCTGAGGCTGTTGTTAAACATAGTCTATTACGGGATTACATCCATATTGCGAGCGCGGCACATATTGAGAATAAAACCGTGTTTGGTGATTATTTTATTAGCCATGATGGATTCTCGCAATCGCTATTAGAAATGGGCGCCATTAACATCGTTAAAGACCGTCGTCTCACACAGCATCCGATCCCTATTCGTAATGAAGTTGCTTTGTATCTTCCGCAAATTCGCGAGCAAATTAAACAAGAAGAACAAACAAAAAAAGCATCGGATACAGCTACTAATAATAGTAACGGTGAAATAAAAAGTAATGAGCATAAGGAGCTTACTGATGACGAACACTCAGCAGCTTTTTAAGCAAAATTATCAAAGCTCTAATGATGTCGCGAGAGTGATAGCAGAAGATATAAATGTTTTCGCCCTCGCCAATGACATTGAAGAAAGTATCATGGGGCAGGTTGAACTATGTATTGCAGAGTTAGTTAATAATGCTTACGAACATGCATACGAGTTAACGGATGGCTGCCCAATTGAAGTGATCTGTTACTTAAAAGATGATGCAGAATTAGTGATTGAAATTTCTGATTTTGGTCAAGCAATGGATCGCAATGCATTTAAAGCGGCTGTGAATGCTGAGTTTGTTGTACCCGATCCGGATGATGAGGCCACCTGGACCACATCAGGACGTGGTTTCATTATTATTGTTCAGCTCACGGATAGCCTTATTTATACTTGCGAAGATAATAAAAATACGTTTGAATTTCACAAGAAATTGTGGACGCAATAAGAGGAACATCGTGAGCATAAAAACTGTATTTATTTTGTTGAACATGTTGTTAATTACTTCTTGCAGTACATTTAAATACAGTCATGATGTCAACCCTTATAGCCAATCACTTAACGGTGATTGGCAGTTCGAACTAATCCCTCCAACAGTTACTTCACTCAGTAATAATCAATCCGTAGGCGCTACCGAAGTCACCTCTATCTCAGTACCAAACAATTGGAACAATGAAGGGATCGACCATGCTGGTAAAGCTATTTATAGTCGCCAATTTACACTTCAAAATGTCGGTCTATCGTCATCTTTAGCTAAACGTTATTGGCTGGATTTTACCGCGGTCGATTACGCGGCGACAGTACGTTTAAATAATATCGACGTCGGCTCACACCAAGGTTATTTTGCGCCATTTTCGTTAGACGTATCAAAGGCGATTAACGGCGAGAATAATCAATTAGAAGTATTGGTGAATAGCCCTAATGAAACCTTAATCCAAGATTGGTCTTTAAATAAAACCTTAATTAAAGGCGTGCTGAATCATCATGATACTCGTCCTGGTGGCGCATGGTCTGACCGCGGTCAAGAACGGAACTCCGGTGGTATTTGGGGGAATGTCGCATTACGTACAACCGGTTTAGTGGCGATTAATAATATTAAGGTGAATGCGGAGGTGCTCGATGTCAGTCACCAAAAAACAGCGGGGCAGGTAGCCATTACGTTAGATAGTCTATATACCGGCGATGTAACATTGGAGTTTAGGTTAAACCGGATCACGAGTGATGGCGGTGATGAAGAACAAGTGCTAAGTGGTAAGGTTGAAACCTATAAATTAACCACACAAGTCGTGACCGGAAAACAGGTTGTTGATTGGCAGTTACCACTCGTTAAGCGTGCATTGTGGTGGCCGTGGGATTGGGGCAATCCGAATTTATACCAGTTATCAGTACAAGTAAGCATGAATAATGAAACATCCGATGTCACTAAGCAAAATATCGGATTTAGAAAAGTGGCTTTTGATGAAGGCAAAGGTGTTTTTTATATTAATGATCGCGCTTATTTTATTCGTGGTACTAATTATATTGCTAGCCAGTGGTTAGGTGGTGTGAGCGAACAGGATTATGCTGACGATATAGCCTTAATGCGTCAGGCTAATATCAATAGCATTCGGGTGCATGCTCATGTCGCTGGAAAAGCATTTTATCAGCAAGCGGATAAACTTGGCATGATTGTCTGGCAAGATTTCCCATTGCAATGGGGCTATAGCGATAGCGTTGAATTTAGGGCTGAAGCGGTCTCTCAAGCTAAAGATATGACCGACATGTTATATAACCATGCATCCATTGCGTTTTGGTGCGGTCAAAATGAACCGCCTTGGGATGCGACTTGGATGAAATATAAATACCCGAGCTATAAAACAGATAAAAATATTGCATTAACAGAGGCTGTCTACCAGCAGTTGCTTACTATCAATGATAACAGGATCGTGCGTAAGGCATCTTATACTGCAGAGCACCCTTGGCTAGGCTGGTACTCAGGGCATTATAGCGATTATAGTAATAAACCGAAGACAGCGATTGTCAGTGAGTTTGGTGCGCAAGCAATGCCAAATTATAGCGCCGTTCTTGAGATGTTGGCTGAAGTGCCGACGTGGCCGCTTTCTGCCAAGGTTATTGAGCAACTCAATTACCACAATTATCAACCCCGCGAAACCCTGCAAATAGCCAAAATTGATGAAGGTGAATCTCTGTCACAATTCGTGAGTAATAGTCAGGAATATCAACGATTAATAACCAAGTCGGCAATCGAGCAACTAAGATTAAATAAAGGGTCGGGGTTGGCTGCAATTTATCAATTTATGTTTAACGATAGTTGGAATGCCATCACGTGGTCGGTACTCGATGTAGACCGAATTGCAAAACCTGGATTTATTGCTATGCAAAGTGCTTATCAGCCGTTGTTAGCTATTTTAGAACGTGATCGTAACAGCTTGAATAAGCCGATAACGATCACCGTTATCAATGATAGTTTACTTGCTTACCAAGATATGAAAATGATGATTAAAGATAATGAAGATGGTGATTCCTGGATCATGAATAGCATCAATATCGATGCCAATACTTCAAGTATCATTTTAAAGAAACAGTTATTAGCAGGTCTATCTGACGCCGTGACGATAATTTTATATGACCAGCATGATAATGAAGTAAGTAGAAATGACTATTTACCCCAAGATCGTTAGGAGATAATTATGGCAAGGATTGTCGTTGTTACATTATTAAGTTTAGCTTTTTCTAGTGCAGCTATGAGTGAGCAAAGCAGTAATCAACTCGTTGTTAATCAACTTGGTTATCTACCTGACGGCGATAAAAAAGCCTACTGGTTAAACCCTTCAGAAGAATTAGTCAGTTTAATCTCAATGGATACAGCTGGTGCAGAGCCACTTACAGGCAATGGAACAAGAGAAAATGACGCGGGTGTTTTCAGCGTAACGATTGAATCTGGATCTAAAGCAATTAATTTCTCCAATGTTACCCAGCCTGGTTGGTATCAACTGCAAAGTAAATCGGCTACCTCTGCACCGTTTCAGATCGCCGATAATGTTTATAAGGGACTGGCTGCTCGACTTGTTAAAGCATTGTATTTACAACGTTCTGGTAGTGCAATCTTCGATCAAACAACAGGTATGAATCGACCACAAAGTCATGTTCAAGATGCTGTTATTTTCCGCAGTGATGATTATCATCAAGCGGGAGAGCAATTAGATATGACGGGGGGTTGGTATGATGCGGGGGATTACGGTAAATATGTTGCGACGACCACGATCACGGTTGCGCGTTTACTGGAAGCCTACAGTCAATCGCCAGCGTTATTTATGGCTGGCAATAATGCCAACAGTGCATTACCAGCCATCTTGGAAGAAGCGGTATATGGCTTGGACTGGTTAGGTAAAATGCAGCGCGAAGATGGCGCTGTGTATCGCAAGGTCTCAGGTGCTAAATGGCCGGATAAAATAGTCCCTTGGCAAGATCAGCAGGTGCGCTATATCTACGGTGTTAGTACGCCTGAAACTGCTAAATTTGCAGCCACGATGGCATTCGCTTCTCGTGTATTGAAACCTTTGCGACCAAATTTAGCACGTGATTATTTAAAGTCTGCGATTCATGCATGGCGCTATTTAGAGCAACAGCCAGAACAATATATAGATTGGCAAAAAGGTGATGATAGTGGCTCAGGACCTTATGTTCAAAACCCTGAAGACAATGAAGCATCATTAGAAACGGATGTAGATGACCGTTTATGGGCGCTCGCAGAGCTGTATTTAAGTACAGAACAAGCCAAGTATCTTGCCGAATTTGATGATTTATACGATAAAAAATTTGTGGCCATTTTTGAATGGAAAAATCCGGCGTTAATGGGGATTTCCCATCTTATCGAATCTGTTGATACTGATCTAACAGTGCAATTACGTAAAGACGTCGAGGACGTAGCCAAACGTTATTCAGACCAAGCTGCAATAGCGCCTTTTGCCATTGCTAACCAACGTTTTATTTGGGGATCAAATAAAATGACAGCAGAGGCTGGGGTGTTAATGGCGGCTGCCGATGCTTCGTCACAGACGAGTAATTATCGTGGTGCAGTGCAGTCGCAGATTGATTACTTATTAGGTGCTAACGCATTTAACATGAGTTTTGTTACTCATACTGGCACTTATGCGGTGCGTAACCTACATCACTTATACCGGATATCTACGGGTATTAGCTTACCTGGTTTCTTAGTTGGTGGGCCTAACGAAAAAGCACAAGCAGGGATTGCCCCGAAAAATGAAGGGATGATGAGTTATGTGGACAGTGAAAAATCATATGCAGTGAATGAATTTGCAATTGATTATAACGCCAGTCTAATAGGTTTATTAGCTGTACATAATAGCTATTTTAATTAAAGTTACTTGGAGCGAAAGAAGATGGATTTTTATTTCAAAGAGTTTGAGCATCGTAAGCCACCAAAACCATCCGAATATAGTTTTAGCCGTGAGCTTGCCTATCAATATTTAGCGACTTGTAACCTGACTCTCGGTGTGTGGTATCTATGGTGGCGTTGGAGCTTTGCGTTAAATTATGATGCGTTGTGGTTCTCGCTACCATTAGCATTTGCTGAATCTTGTGCATTTATTGGCTCGGTATTATTTACCTTTAATTTGTGGAAAACCCAAGACGAGCCGAAGCAATCACCGCCATTTAAACTCGCAGAATGTGTTACGGATACAGAAGAAGATAGACCGATCAGTGTTGATATTTTCTTCCCTACTTATGATGAAGATCCAGAGTTGGTTCGCTTGAGTATTCGTGACGCATTAAACATCACTTATCCATTTGAAATTGAAACTAAAATATACATCCTCGATGACGGTCGTCGCCCAGCAATGGCCGCGTTAGCAGCGGAATATAATGTTGAATATATTACTCGTGATAACAACGAAGGTTTTAAAGCGGGCAATCTTAAAAATGCGTTAGAGCAAAGCTATGGCGATTTTATCGTTATTTGTGACGCTGATACTCGTCCATTCTCTACAATACTAGAGCACACTCTCGGTTACTTCCGTGATCCTGATGTGGCTTGGGTACAAACACCGCAGTGGTTCTTTGACTTACCTGAAGGCCAACGTTTACCTGATTGGTTACAGGGGAAAATAGGGCGTGTAGGGGGCGGATTAGGTCGCTTAATTGAAAAGTGCTATGGACCAGTCAAATTAGGCGAAGACCCGTTTGTTAATGATCCACAAATGTTTTATGACGTGATCCAGCGCCGTCGTAATTGGGTTAATGCTTCTTTCTGTTGTGGCGCGGGTTCTATTCACCGTCGTGAAGCCGTAATGGAAGCTGCACTACGAAGCTACAGCACGCAAATAAGCCAGTCACAAGAAGATATTGAAAAGCAAATTCGTAAATTAACTAAAGAAAAAGAAGTAGATAAAGATATTTCGGCTAATTTACGTCAAGAGATCTTGTTTGATACCGATTTTACACCGTATAAATTTCATGTATCAGAAGATATCTATACCTCGATTGTTTTACATTCAGATACGGAACGTAATTGGCGTTCTGTACAACATCCTGAAGTGGAAAGTAAAATGCTATCGCCACAGGATCTACAGACTTGGACTGTGCAGCGTTTCAAATATGCTGGTGGTTCGATTGATATCTTTATGAATGATAATCCACTGTTTAAAAAAGGCATGTCGTTAAAACAAAAAGCGATGTATTTAGCCAGTTTCTGGTCAAACTTGTCGGCTGTATGGAACATTATCTTTTTACTTTGTCCTATCGTTTATTTCCTTACCAGCCTTGCGCCAGTAAGTGCTTATGATACGACATTCTATATGCACTTCTTGCCATTTGTTATTACCGCTGAACTTGCCATGATGTTGGGTACTTGGGGGGTCGCAGGTTATAAAGGTAAAACCAATTTCTTGTCTTTCTTCCCGGTCAATCTACGGGCGCTATGGACGGTGCTTAGAGGCCGTAAAATCAGCTTTCCTACAACCCCCAAAGAACGTCAAACCGGTACTTTTTGGAAGCTAGTATCACCGCAAATAGGGGTGTTCGTATTAAGTTTATTTAGTATGTGTTTTGCTTGGTTTAGCTATGTCACGGGCAGTTTTGGTGATTACTCATTTGGTGGTTTAGTACTGAATAGTTTTTGGATTGTGAATAATATGATGGCGATGTGGGGCATGATTGCCGCCGCATTTTGGACTCCACCAACAGAAAAAAAACAAGAACAAGAATCAGAGGGATTTGAATATGGCGTTTAAACAAAACTTAATTAAAGCGCGTCACCATTTTGTATTTATTGGTGGTCTAGTGACTGCGTTAGTCATTGCTTTTACAATTGAAACTCGTGAGTACACACAAGTATTAGGTAATCTATCGTTTACGACGGAAGAGCCTATTCCAATGCGTGAAAGCCGTATTTTAACAGAAGAAGAATATGAGTGGGCAAAGACAGCTTGGCGTTATTTTGATAATAATGTGCAGCAGAATACCGGACTTGTAAACTCCGTTGATGGTTATCCTTCGACGACGATGTGGGATACTGCATCTTATCTTATGGGATTGATTGCCGCTGAAAAATTGAATATTGTTAGCCAGGCAGATTTTGATTTGAAGATGGAGAAAATATTACACACGCTAGCAAGGTTACCGCTAATTGAAGGTAAATTGCCGAATAAAGCCTATAACACGCAAACATTGGAAATGGTGGATTATGCTAATAATCCTGTTGCTGATGGCATCGGTTGGTCTGCCATTGATATTGGTCGTATTTTAGTGCCATTAAACATTCTTATCTGGCAATACCCAAATTACAACAAGCACGTTAACGATATTTTGAACCACTGGGATGTTGGTGCTTTAATCGATAAAGGGTATCTGTATGGTTCTCGTCCTGCTAAATCGGGTGGTCTAGAACTTGTTCAAGAAGGTCGAATTGGCTATGAAGAATATGCATCTAAAGCATTATCGCTAATGGGTCTCGATGTATTTAATGCGATGAAATATATCGACTACTTAGAACTGATTAATATTGATGGTGTTGATATTCCTACCGATAGACGCGATCCAGCTAAGTACCATGCACATAACTACGTGGTGAGTGAATCATATATTTTAGATAGCTTAGAATTTGGTGCTGATAGTATTTCAGAAATCTTTGCTTATCGCGTTTATAAAGCGCAGGAAAACCGTTATGAGCGCTCTGGTATCTTAACCGCAGTGAGTGAAGATAATGTCGATGTAGCGCCTTATTTTGTCTATAACACGGTGTTTTCTGACGGTAAAGAATGGAACGCTATTTCTGACTCAGGTGAAGATGCGTCACATTTAAAGACATTATCTACAAAAGCATCCTTCGGTTGGTACGCATTGTACGATACTGAGTATACAAGCCTGTTAATGGGTGATGTTAAAAGCCTGTATTCAGCACAAAAAGGTTGGTATTCAGGTCGTTACGAAAGTGATGGCAGCCTTAATAAAGCGATTACTGCGAATACCAATGGTATTATTTTAGAGTCTCTTGCTTATGTTCAAAATGGTACATTATTACGTGTTGGTGCGAAATAGTTTGCATATCACAGGGAGTTTTATATGCGCATAGCGATGGTTTGCCTGGCTGGATTACTGGTCTCTGGTTGTGGCAGTAAATATAATAGTTTTTCAGAAGACATCGTTGATAGAAAAAGCCATTGGTCAATCCCACCTGCAAGACAGGGGGATTTGACTGAAAAAGAAATGGATATGGCGCGTATCGCATGGAAATATTTTGAGAATAATTACCAAGAGTCTACAGGCTTGGTGAATGCGGTAAACAATTACCCGTCAGTTACATGGTGGGATGCGGCGTCATATTTAGCGGGTATGACGAGTGCGCTAGAACTGGGTATAATCGAAAAAGAAGAATATGATCGCCGTCTTATCCGTTTTATTACCACGTTAAATACCATGGATTTATTCCGTGGTGAGATGCCGAATAAAGCCTATAACACACAAAATGCTGCGAAAGTAGATTATGCCAATCAGCCTGGTGAAATTGGTTATTCAGCATTGGATTTAGGGCGTTTGTTAATTTGGCTACACCTTATTAAAAATCGCTACCCTGAATATGCGACGGGTATTGATTCTGCAGTATTACGTTGGAATTTTTGTAATATTGTTGATGAAGACGGTTTGATGTTTGGTGCATTATTAGAGCCGGGTAAACCTGTTCAGTACTTACAAGAAGGCCGCTTAGGTTATGAAGAATACGCGGCAAAAGGGTTCCAGTTATGGGGGTTTGATACGAAAACTGCGTCAATGCCAGAACCTTATAGTACCATTAATTTATTTGGTTATGATGTCCCTTACGATACCCGTGATCCGCGTAAATTAAAAGCTCACAGCTATGTGGTAACTGAAAGTTATGTACTCGATGGTATCGAATTAGGTTGGGATTTATCGACAGATCATTCTGGACCTGATACTTCCTATTCAAATGGTTGGATGGCTGAATTTGCCCTGCAGATTTATCGTGTTCAAGAAGCTCGCTATGAAGCCACGGGTATTATTACTGCCCGTACTGAACATCAGTTAGCGAGTGCACCTTATTTTGTCTATGACACGCTTTATACTGACGGTTATGCATGGAATACGATATCCGAAACCGGTGAATACCTACCACAATACTCTGCGGTAGCAGTGAAAGGTGCAATGGGCATCTGGGCATTGTGGGATACAGAATATACAGACCTGTTGTTTGATCACATTTCTCATCTTTATGACCGTGAAAAAGGCTTCTATGAAGGTATCTTTGAAAATGGCACTGGCTTAATTAATACTTTCACATCAAATAATAACGGTATTTTACTGGAAATATTATTATTCAAACAACAAGGTAAATTGATGCGTTACCAAAGTAAGCCGTTACCAAGTTTATGGGATAAAGCATTAGAATCACCATTTGGTTATGAGGGAAAGTGCTTACCTCGTAAAATCTAACATCATGGTGGGTTACTTAAGGAATGAGTGTCAATGTTGAGCAAACTAATGGTGGCATGCTCTGCAGTATTATTAACCTCATGTGGGGTTGTGTACCAAAGCGTGGAAGAGGGGATTACATCATTTAGTGCATCTCAAGTTATCCGTCAGGGGCGCTTCGGTGCATTAAGCGAAGACGAGATGCAGTGGGCGCAAACAGCCTGGCTCTACGTAGAGAATAATACCCAACTAAAAACCGGCCTAGTCAATTCTATGGATAATTATCCTAGTACGAATATGAGCGCGATTGCCGATTATTTAATTGCGTTGATGGCCGCGCAAGAATTCGAATTGATCACGACTAAAGAGCATGATGAACGCTTGTCGCTGGTCATTAGCTTTTTGGTTGAGATGCCTTTAAGTCAATTATCAGTGCCTAATTTAGCGTATTCAACAAGCACGGGTGAGATGGTTGATTATGGCATGCAACCAAATGATATTGGTTGGTCGTCGGTTGATGTTGGTCGAATATTAATTGCATTAGCGCTGGTTAAGCAACGTAACCAAGAGTTTTCGGAATATGTAGACAAAGCAGTATTACGTTGGAATTTTTGTGAATTGGTGAATGAAGAGGGGTCGTTATTTGGCGGCTCTATTGTGAACGGTCAGCCACAACGCTTTCAAGAAGGGCGTCTAGGTGTTGAAGAGTACAGTTCATACGGCTATTTAGACTGGCAGATCGTGCCATCAAAAAGTATGCGAGTGGATCCTTATGATGTCGCGACTATCAACGGCATAGACTTGCTCTTTGACGGTCGAGATCCCCGTCACTACAACGTTTTAAGACCGGTGATGAGCACGCCTTATTTACAGCTTGGATTAGAATTTAACTGGGATGGTATTACTGATACGGGGTCTCTCGATAGTTATCATTCAGATGACGTTCTTTCGGCAATGGCTGACGCTGTTTACCGTGTACAAGAGTCGCGTTGGGATGAAGAGCGAATTTACACGGCTCGTGGTGATCATGTCGTTGAGGGCGAACCTTATTTTGTCTATGACAGTATCTATGCTTTAGGTACGCCGTGGTTAACTGTTGCCGAAGACGGTAATGTTTATGATGAACTTGCGTTAGTGTCGACTCGGGTTGCCTTTCAAATGTGGGCATTGTGGAAAACAGATTATACTGATCGCCTGCTGGTTTTAGTCAGGGAGCTGTATGATCCTACACGAGGTTGGTACGAAGGTCGTTATGAATTAAATGCCAGTTATGAAAAGAGTATTACACTAAAAACCAATGCAGGTGTACTTGAGGCATTATTGTATAAAGCCAATGGTAAGCTATATCAACCAGGCAAAGAAAAAGAGCATCGAGACGTACGCTTTAATTCTCGCTTTAATCATCCTGGGAAATGTCACGTGGAGACATTTGAATGATAAAAATAGGCAGGCAAGTACTGGTTATATATTGCTGTTGTTATCAAGTTACCGCGTATGCGCAACCGGTTAATGTTGAATTAAAATATTACAGTAAAGCCAACCATTACCTTGGTCAGGGAAAGTATAAATTGGCCGCTAAGCAATGGCATCAATTAAGCTTGGTATTTTTACGTTCCGAAGCTAAGTTGGGTAATCGTCACATGTGGCAATACGCAGGATTGGCTGAAGCGCTTGCTGCTATGTCTGCAGAGAAAACCAATGATGTTATTGCTTATCAGTATTGGGCGGATAGTGGCCGCTATTTAATGACTGGAGGGACGAATTGGCCCTTAGTTCAAAAGCAGTTGCATCAACGATTTGAAACCACGAATACGCAGTTGTCGGCATTTATGCAGGTTAATGATCTGACGGCTAATGACTCTGATAAATGGCAGCAAGATTTGTCTATTTTACAGGTTTGGAATGATAAATTAGCGGTTTTCACATTTAGCTCTCCTAAGCTCGGACTCAGTAGCAAGCGTCATGTTACGGCTGTTAATCAGCAGCAACCTATTGTTAATTATAAAGGTGCTTTTCAGCCGAATAAAAAGTTATCAGGTTTGGGAACCGCCACTTTCAGAGGTAACCAGATCACGCCTGTGGTGATAAACAGTGACATTAACGAACAGCAGAATGTGCAAGAACTGATGATGACAGAAACAACTATTCCTGAAACAACGACTGAAGAGATGCTCACTGAATCCGTGAGTTCTGAAAGTACGGTTCCTAAGGCGGGTGTTCCAAAAGGTGTCTCATCACGTATTCCTGCTGCTGGATTATCGTTACCTATTGTTATAGATGAGCCAGCGATAGAGCATGAGCCTCTCGTGGACATTAATGAGATAGAGCTTGAAATTAATGAAATCGAACCTGAAATTAATGTTAAACCAGTCTTAACACCGACGCCAAAGCTGACGGGGGAACCGGACGTTAAACAATTTCAGGAAAACCCACTTGCAAGAGGCAATATGGCAACAATAAAAGATGAAAATGTTGAGGCTTTACAGCGCCGTAGCTTTGCCCCAGTAATTAAAGAATAAAGTCGATTCACATCAAACTTTGACACTTACCCTGTGTCTAATCACTATTCAAATACTACCTTTATTATTAAGACTAAGGACCCATGATAATAAAGGATTAGCGATGAAAACATCACATGAACTAGTACAACAAGTACTGCTAAATTCAAGCAACGAGTTTGATTTAACGGAAGCTTCACATCAAAAAAATCTCTTGAATTTAGCTAATACGCTGTATTGTTTGAGAGATATCCCGACTACTTATTATCAAACATTAGCAAGAGAAAGTGATTGCCCTCTGGAATTTCGTTTAGCGATTAAACTGGTGGAATCTAAGCGCTATCTATTGACTGTATCTAAGCCTATGGTGGTTGGTGTCGTTTTTGCGATGTGGGGTGAACATCACCGTCTACTACAAAAAAGTAGTGATAATCCCCATGGTGAAGACTCACTGAATGTCAAAATTAATCAACTCAATTGGATCACGAATGGCACACCTGTAAGCTGGCGTCTTTATCCTGTCGATGATGGTTGCCCACATGGTAGCGCCAGTATTGCCAGTAACATATTAGTCGACCATCCTGATAGGTACACGGTGTCAGTACTACGTTTAGCGGATGTTATTCCTGCTGCGACCGGACCGCTGAAAAATTTAAAGCATGTGGACGATTCACGTAAGGGCGGCGCCATTGTCTATGGTTGTCAGCGAGCACTTGCTCATGACGTTGATTGTGTTGTTTATACCGACGCAGATAATTCAGTACACCTTGGCCAGCTTGGCTTATTGTTAAAACCATTTATCACTGAAAACTATGAAGTCATACTGGGTAACCGTAAACACGCAGACTCAATCTTAGTGAAGCAGGAAGAGCGTTGGGGTGTTGGTATTAAAACCTTACGTCATATGCAGCGCATGATTGGTCAGCAGATATTTAGCCAAGGTATTAAGGATACGCAAGCTGCGTTCAAGCTTTATAGCCGTGAAGTACTCATTAAAATCATGGCGTCACCTACCGTCTATGACTTCTCGTTTGATACCGATTGGATTTTAGCGGCAATGGAGTTGGAAACGGAGATTGTCACGGTGCCATTTGCCTTTATCGATTCAGCTGCAGAATCAGCATCAATTGTACAGGGGCCTATGACGACTTGGTTTACGCTGCTTGATGGTCTGATTAAAGCGGTAAGAGTACGCAATGCGGTACATAACCAAGAGATGGCAGCTGTATTTGAACAGCAGATCTTATCGCATGAAGTGCTTGAAAGGATTATTGATACCTTGCCACAAGCCTTAGCTGACACGCCTGACTCTCAGTTAGGTGATCCTAATGTTATGTCACCAGCAGAAATTGAAGGGTGGTTAAAAGCAGTACAAGCGGCTTAACTCACGGTGATATGACTCAGGTAAAAATCTCATACATGCTTTAGTTAAAAGAGCATGTTGAGATTTTTAGTTCATTAGGTGAATAAATATCATGAAATGTTCAGTGCAATTCTTTCGATCAGTTTTATTTCTCGATTAAATGCCACAGCAAGTAACTGATTATCTGGTTCCCAGCGAATGACAGATGCAGGGATCACTTCGGTAAAATAATTATCAAACTCAAGAATTAGCTTCTCACCAGCAGTGAATTTACCTTTCGTGGTTACTTTTGCAAGTAGTCCTGATTCAGATATATTCTCAACTTCAATCGTTATCCTGAAAAAGTCAAAGATACCTAGTTTGTTTACATATAACACAGGGTGTTTTTTCCAATAGTTAAATCTCGCGTGCTGACGGTTAAGCTTTAAAGAGAGATCTTTTTTTACACTAAACATAGAATATCCATATGTTAATTTAGAGTTGAAAGCGAGTAACGCTATTGCTGTGTTATTCAGCGTGCTACTTATTAATTTAGTTTAATAACAATGAAGTAGCAGCGTAATCGTTAACTTGTGTGAGTTAATTTTATGTTTGTGAGCTTGATCTATACCAAGTGTGTGATCATGTTTATGAGTGTCTAATTCAAATGCTAACACTAGTCTATGTTATTCAGGTATATTTAACATTACAACCCCGTAAAATGTCTATTTATACGTAATTCCCCCGGTTAATATACATAGAAAAAGGCGCCAGTTAGGCGTCTTTTTTGATCTAAGTTTATCCTCGTTTTTACTTCCTATTTGATGCCTGTTTCCAAATAGGGTGATCTATATCAAAGTTAATTCGCAATAAAAATTAAGGTTTGTGTTACTTAATCGTTTTTAGTGATTTTTTTATATTTTTAATTTCAACCTAGAGCTTAAATTCTAATTGATAGTAGGGATATTAATTCAATGTTATCGATTTGCACTTAAGGTGCTGTATTTGCTTGTTTTTTGTTTTTGATTGATTTTAGTAAATACCACGCATTAAATTATGTATCTGTAATATATATTATAATCTGTTTTTTACGCGTACTAAATAATTGTACCTGAAACATATTTCAGATCACAAATTAAGTTTTTATGGTTTGTAAATAAAAAAACATTGGCGCAACATATACCTCAAAAGGGGATGCGTGAATTCGATTGAAAATAAATTTACAACACATCCTAAAATTAATTTTAAGTTTTAAAATCAAGAGGCTATATAAAATGATTAAAATTTTCCTTTGCTGTGCAGCTGGTATGTCAACGTCTATGGTTGTTAATAAAATGCGTCAAGCTGCGGAGGCGTCAGGTGTTGCTGCAGAAATTAATGCTTACTCTATTTCTGCATTTGAGACAGAACTGAAGAAAAACGATGTTTGTTTGGTTGCTCCACAGGTTAAATACAAATTCGCTGAATTCAGCAAGCGCTGTGAAGAAGAAAATGTGGCGTGCGGACAAATTGACATGATGCAATACGGCATGATGAAGGGAAAAGAAATTTTACAGCAAGCGATTGATTTAAAAGCGAGTTAAATAATTAATTTATGCGTAGTGCTGTCGCTGCGCATTTTTTTACAGTGATTCAATACATATTTTTATAAATAAGGAAGTTTTTTATGTCACTTATCAATTCGACCATGAATTTTGTCGAGCGTGTTATCGCACCTATTGCAGGTAAGGTCGCTAGTCAAAAGCATATTTGCGCCATCAAAGATGGTTTCATTTCAACAATGCCGTTCTTGATTGTTGGTTCTTTACTGCTGGTATTCGCTAACCCTCCAGGTACAGGTAACTGGTTCTTAGATGGCTGGAATTCAGTTGTACAAGGTATCGGTCGTGACAATATTGTTGGTCCATTCTTTGTCAGTATGGGTATTTTCGCTATGTACTCTGCTTATGGTATTGCATACAACTTAGCAGAGACGCTTAACACGAAAGGTGTTAGCCCAATGAACTCAGGTATGCTGTCTATGTTCTCTTTCCTACTCGCAGTTGCTCCAGCTGTTTGGGTTGGTGGTGAATTAGGTAGTGTGATCCCGATGGCTTACTTAGGTGGTGCAGGTGCATTTACTGCCATCATTTGTGGTTTATTAGTACCAACACTACAAACTTTCCTTGTTGAAAAGAACATTCGTATCAAAATGCCAGAAGCGGTGCCAGAAAAAATATCAGCGTCGTTTGATCTTCTTATCCCTGTTGTTGTGATGATCTTAATTGTACAAATCATCAATGGTTTATTAGGTAACTTTGACCTTAACATTGCAACCGGCATCATGGCATTATTCAAGCCGCTTGTTGCTGCGTCTGATACATTCTTTGCCTTTGCACTCGCTATCTTATTAATCCAATTATTATGGTTTGCTGGTATTCATGGTGCATCAGTTGTTGGTGGCATCATTGGTCCACTACTATTAATCAACCTAGGTGCAAACCAAGAAGCACTTGAAGCAGGTAGAGAGTTACCAGCTATCTTCATTAACCCTGTGATGGACTTCTTCGTATTCGTTGGTGGTTCAGGCGGTACATTAGCACTTGTTTGTATGATGGCTCGTTCTAAATCTGCTCACTTACGTACGATTGGTAAAATGTCATTCATCCCTGGTTGTTTCAACATTAACGAACCTGTGACGTTTGGTACACCAATTGTAATGAACCCAACCTTCTTTATCCCTTGGATTGCTGCACCATTAGTTAACGCATGTATCGTTTGGGGTGCATTCAAACTAGACCTAGTATCTAAAGTTGTTGCTTTACCACCATGGACAATGCCTGCGCCAATCGGTGCTGTAATGTCGACTAACTCGATGTTCGCTGCCGTTATCGTTGCAACTTGTTTCACCGTGAGTGGTTTAATCTTCTACCCATTCTTCAAAGCGTATGAAAAAGAATTGTTAGCACAAGAAAAATTTGAAGAAAAGGCTGATGAAAAAGTACTATCACCAGCAACTGCAGGTTAATAACAAGTAGTAAGTATTTACAATGGCCATCTTTTACATCCCAATTTAGGGTAAGAGATGGCCAATTAAAGTCTCAAATTATAATGCAAGATGAAGGAACGGATGATGGAAATTACAGAAGAGTTTTTGATGACACTTTTATGCCAAGCTGGTGCTGCGCGTTCTGCTGTAATGCAAGCAATGGTAGAAGCAAGGCAAGGTGATTTCGAATCAGCAAAAGCATCACTTAAAGCGGCAGATGAAGCATTAGAAGAAGTACATAAATCGCAGACTGAGCTTATTAGCTTCGACGAAGGTGAAGGTAAAGTCAAAATGACGCTTATCTTAACGCATATTCAAGATCACATTATGAATGCCATGTTGTGTAAAGACCTAGCATTCGAAATAATTGAACTGCAAAGACGAATTCAAAACGAGGACTAAATCATGTTAAAAATTACAATTATCGGTGGTGGTTCTAGTTACACACCTGAAATTATCGAAGGCTTCATTAATCGCCATCACGAACTACCTGTCACACACATTGATCTGTTTGATATTGAAGACGGCCGTTACAAAGTTGAGACTGTTGGCGCATTAGCGAAACGTATGATCGAGAATGCTGGTGTTGATATTGAATTGAACATTGAATTTGATCGTCGCAAAGCATTAACCGGTGCGCATTATGTTTGCTCACAAATGCGTGTTGGTATGATCCCTGCGCGTGTACAAGATGAATTACTGGGTAATAAATACGGCATGATTGGTCAAGAAACCAATGGTATCGCTGGTTTTGCTAAAGCAATGCGTACTATTCCAGTGACGCTTTCTTTGTGTAAAGACATGGAAGAAATCTGTCCTGACGCTTGGTTGATTAACTTCACTAACCCATCGGGTATCATCACTGAAACGGTACTTAAACATACAAACATAAAAGTAATTGGCCTATGTAATGTGCCAGTATGTACGCAGTTTGGTATTGAAGAGTTGATGGGCACGAAAGATCTACAGGTGCAATTTGCAGGTCTAAATCACTTTATTCACGCCTTCCATATTTGGGACCACGGTAAAGATCGCATTGGTGAATTAATCGATAAAGTGTGTTCTGGTGAAGACTTTGCATTGCCTAAAAACTTAGGCGAAGTGACTTGGGTGCCTGAGCAGTTAAAACATCTGGGTGTATTACCGTGTGGTTATCATCAGTATTATTACAAGCAAGATGATTTAGAGCAAAAAGAAGTTAAGTCAGAAGGTTATGTTACTCGTGGTGAGCAGGTTCAAGAAATTGAAACCGCACTATTCAAATTGTACGAAGATGTAAATCTGAATGTTAAACCTGCACAATTAGAAGAGCGTGGCGGCGCACATTATTCGGAAGCTGCGTGTGAATTAATTAATGCCATTCACAATGATAAGCGTACATTAATGCACGTAAACATTCGCAACAACGGTACTATTTCTGAATTACCAAATGATTGCGCAATTGAAGCAACGTCTGTGATCACTTCATGTGGGCCACAGCCTCTTAACGTTGCACCTATTACCAATCCGGCAATTCGTGGCACGTTACAACTGCAAAAAGCATTTGAAGAACTGGCTGTTGAAGCGGGTGTATTTGGTGATTATGGCGCGGCATTACAAGCCTTAACAATTAATCCGCTTGTACGTAAAGGCACAGTAACAAAACAAATATTAGATGAAATGATTGAACTGAATGCGAAGTATGTACCTCAGTTTAACACTAAGTAGCAGAGTGATTTATGAAACTAATCGTAAACATAGATGATTTAGGTCTAACTGAAAAAGTAAATGAGTCTGTTGTAGCGTGTTTTAAAATCGGTGTTGTTCAGTCAACCACGATCATGATGAACCAACCTGCAACCGATCATGCGATTGAATTAATTAAGCTGGGCTTGATACCGAATGTTGGTCTACATGTCACGCTTACCAGTGGTAAGCCAATTTTAGACCCGAGCCTTGTCCCTGATTTAGTTGACAGTGATGGCTTCTTTTTAAAGCAAGATAAAGTGATCGCATCTGAGACTCTCAGTTTTGACCAAGCTTATAGCGAGTTTAAAGCGCAATATGATAAAGCCATCAATGCGGGAATTAAATTAACCCATATTGATAGTCATCATTTTGCTGCGGTATTCCCTCCGTACAAAAAAGCATTTATTGCTTTTGCCAATGATACCGGGATACCAGTACGTCGTGTTGACCATGTTACATCTGGCAGTGAGGGGTTGACGGTTCCGACAACAGAACGATTTAGTGCTCGATTTTATGCTGAAGGGGTCACATTAGTGCAACTGCAAGCATTGATTCTTGAGTTTAATGCAGAGATCCCAGATGGGACGTTAGAGCTAATGAGTCATACAACATTAGCTGGGGATACGTTATTACCGACGTTATCGAGTTATGTTGATAAGCGTGTTGATGAGTTTAATATTCTCACTTCGCAAGCGTTAAAAGATTGGCTAGAGGTCAATCGAATTGAGTGTGTCAGTTTTACTTCTGTTAACTAACATATTTACATGATACCCATTGCATCAAGTAGAGGTAATGGGTATTTATGACTAATACTGTATATAATTATGCAGCCATTAATCCCCGTGAGCCTTACCAACGATAGTTATCTCCTTAGACTGACATCACAGAATAACGAAATGTTTAAAGCGCACTTTCACTGCAGCTGTTTGATGACCCCTTTGTTTATCCTACATGACGTAAACTGATAAGTTTTTCTTATCAAATGAACAAATTTTCTCGATATGTTTATTGCTTAGTAAGCGGTAGTGTAATGATCTTGTTTTGCGCATATCCATTTTTAACCGAGATCTAGTCGAGTGAGGCGTACCAATGGCTGAACCAAAGATAAATCCCAAAGGCAATACGTTAGTTCATCGAAACGATACGTTCGCGAATAAAAGTGATGCCTTTCATGTTGCTTATCAGCGCTCGACTTTAAAAGATAGCCGTCAGGTGCGTATGCCACAGGTAATGTCAAACCCAGCGTCAAGTACAACGGGTGTGGCGATGTGTTCTTTGCAGCAGATAAATGGCGTGAATATTCGCCTTGCCATTGATTCCGTGATTATCGAAGAACCTTTAGAGATCAGGCTTATTTATAGTAACTTTGAAGGCAAAGAGCAAGAACGAGTTTACTTAGTGACGATGCGAACACCCGGTGACGATCGTAATTTGGTCACAGGGTTATTATTGGCTGAAGGCATTATCAACAGTGCTAATGATATTGTTGGCATTAACGAACAGTTTGATTTAGATGACATTGAGCACAATGACATTCACCAAAATAAAGCAAACCAAAATGAAATACATGTACAACTATCACCAAGTGTTGTAGTCGATTGGGCATTAATAAGTCGAGATACCACCTCATTTTCCAGCTGCGGCGTATGTGGCAAGTCGTCTATAAAGTCTTTAGAACTGCGTAATATTGCTGATTTAGATGCGAGCGAAGGGTGGTTATCTGGTCATATGATACCTCATTTCAGTGAGCAACTTCGCCAATATCAATCAATGTTTAATCAAACCGGAGGGGTACATGGCTGCGCCTTATTCGATGAAAAATGCCAGTTATTGCTGAGCAGTGAAGATGTCGGTCGTCACAATGCCTTAGACAAGTTGATGGGTGAATTGGCAAGAAGCACAGAACTTAATGTGCAGAACAAAATTGTATTTCTAAGCGGGCGGATCAGCTTCGAGTTAGTTCAAAAAGTACTGGTGTCGGGTATCTCTATATTAGTGGCTGTCGGCGCACCCTCAAACCTTGCAATCAACATGGCAAAACGCTTTAACCTTACTCTGATAGGCTTTAGCCGTGATGGTGGGTTCAATATCTATCATGGTGCTTTCCGTTTAAACCTGCTTAATGATAATGCAGAATCTTAAGTTAGCGCCTGAAATCGACGCCTGTAATAGATAATTGATATAGAGGATCACAATGACAATTAAAAAATATGAAGGTTCGGCTGGTGGCTGGGGCGCGCTATTAAGTACGACGAAGCATTTGGTCAAAAGTGAGAATGTATCACGTAATATTCGAAACTTACTTAAAACCAATCAAGACAAAGGTTTTGATTGCCCTGGTTGTGCTTGGGGCGAATCGAAAGAACAAACGCGGTTTAAGTTCTGCGAAAATGGTGCTAAAGCGGTTAACTGGGAAGCGACAAGCAGGCGTGTTACTCCCGATTTTTTTGCTAAACATCCGGTAAACTGGTTAACACAGCAAAGTGATTACTTTTTAGAATCCCAAGGTCGGCTTAGTCACCCTGTTAAGTATAATCGTGTGACGGACTGCTATGAAGGCGTGAGTTGGCAGCAAGCATTTACGCTTATTGCAGCACATTTAAATGCGCTTGAAAGCCCTAATCAAGCTGAGTTTTATACCTCAGGCAGGGCGAGTAATGAAGCGGCTTTTTTATATCAACTTTTTGTTCGTAAGTTTGGTACCAATAACTTTCCTGATTGTTCTAACATGTGTCATGAAGCCAGTGGTGTAGGGCTAAAGCAAGCTATAGGTATCGGTAAAGGCACGGTGACACTGGAAGATTTTGAGCATGCTGATGCTATTTTTGTGTTTGGTCAAAACCCCGGAACAAACCATCCACGCATGTTGGATACGTTGCGACAGGCATCCCGTCGCGGTGCTGCTGTCGTTACGTTCAATACGCTAAAAGAAAGAGGCTTAGAGCGTTTTACCAACCCACAGTCAGTGACTGAAATGCTAACCGATGGCTCGACGCAAATTAGCCAATGTTATTTTACGCCTAAACTCGGTGGTGATATGGCGGTTGTTCGTGGCATGGTTAAAGCGCTTTGCAAGATTGATGAAGCTGAATTAGCGGTAGGGCGGGCATCTATATTTGAGCATGCATTTATAGCCGATCATACCCAAGGCCTCGATGAGTACTTAAACGCTGTTAAAGAAACATCATGGCATGACATCACCGAGCAAGCTGGCTTATTACAATCTGAAATTGAGCACGCAGCCAACATTTATCGCCAAGCAAAGCGGGTAATTATTACCTGGGCGATGGGTATTACGCAGCATAAACATTCTGTTAAGACCATTCAAGAAATCGCTAACTTACAGCTATTGTTTGGCCAGTTGGGTCAGCAAGGCGCTGGATTGTGTCCAGTGCGAGGGCACAGTAATGTGCAGGGCGATCGCACGATGGGGATTGATGAAAAGCCAACCGCTGCATTTATTAAAAGTATATCCGATGAATTTGATTTCAAAGCGCCGACAGAAGCGGGGCACAATACCGTTGAAGCGATCAAAGCGATGCTTGCTGGCGAGAGTAAGGTATTTATTGGTTTAGGCGGAAACTTTGCTGCTGCGACACCTGATACAGTGTTAACAAAGCAAGCGCTATCCAACTGTAATCTGACGGTTAATATCGCCACAAAACTAAACCGTACACATCTTATCGCGGGTAAAGACTCGCTCATATTACCTTGTTTAGGACGTACAGATATTGATATGCAAGTCTCAGGGCCGCAAAGCATCACGGTCGAGGATTCGTTTAGCATGGTGCATGCTTCTGCTGGTGTCGTCGCAGGGGATATTGGTGAAATGCGTTCTGAACCTGCGATTATTGCCGGTATAGCATCTGCGACACTGGGTAAGCAACCGATTGATTGGGATTGGGTTATTGAAGACTATGCCCAAATACGCGAACTCATTGCAAAAAGCATCCCTGGTTTTAGTGACTTCAACGATAAGGTCAAGCAGCCCGGTGGTTTCTACCTTGGTAATAGTGCAGCGCAGAGGCAATGGAACACAGCATCGAAAAAAGCACAATTCATGCGACATGATTTGCCAGTTCACTTACTGCCTGCAAATTTACGTGAGCTTAGTAACGACCCGGTATTTGTATTGCAAACCATGCGTTCACACGATCAATACAACACCACTATTTATGGATTTGATGATCGTTATCGCGGTATTTCTGGTGAACGTCGAGTCCTTTTTGTTAACGAAAAGGACATTACAGCATTAGGTATGGTTAATGGCCAATTAGTCGATATTGAATCGCTGTGGCCTGATGGCGTCGAACGTAAAGTATTTGGTTTTAAACTTGTTGCTTATGATATACCAGCAGGTAATATTGCTGCTTATTTCCCTGAAACTAACCCCTTGGTATCTATCGATGGCAAAGGGGATTTGAGTGATACGCCAATTTCGAAAGCGATTCCTGTGGTGTTATCCGAGGCTGTATTGAAGAGTAATAAAATTGACACTGTGATGGCTTAACTTTTAGTTTATTGAATCTTTTGAAGTGACCCTCAATAGCTGGCTAACCAACTGTTGAGGGTCTTTTTTATCTGTATGAATAGGCTATAATTGGGTACTAACTCAACGTATTGATATGTAAATGGACTTTATTATAAGTTAGACTTTGTATTGTGGTCTCATTGCTATTATTAGGTGCATTAAATTATGACGAATTATGCTTATCCCATTGCTTTATTTATTACTGCTCTGAGTATGACGAGTCCGAGCTTTGCTCAACTTTCCAGTCCTTCAACTCTTTCCACACTATCATCCAATGATGCGCCTTTGCCTATCACGATTAAAGCGACAGATGATTGGGTTCAACTGATTTCCGGCGAAACACTCAAAGGCGAATTAATTGGTACGATTGAGAAAAATCAAAATTCTTTCGATCAAACGATTGAGTTTGATAGTGATGATCTTGGCGATCAGGAAATTGATTTAGAAGATATCAAAACCCTGAAAACTGCGCATTCATTCAAGGTATTGTTGAATTCTGGTGAAGTGCACACCGGCGCTCTTTTAATTACAGGAGACACTTTAATTATCAGTAATAAAGTTCAAACTCGGGTGCCTGTTAACCAGGTCGTGTCTATTTATCGCGGCGTCGATACTGAGCGAGAACATTGGGACGTTGATTTTTTTATCGGCGCGAATTTTAGTAAAGGTAATACTGATGAATTGTCCATCGCCACTAGTGTCGATGCTGAACGTAAAACAGTTAAATCAAGGGTGCTATTGCGATACGCAAGTAACATCGCGGAAAGCGCCGGTGAAAATACCGCTAGAAATCATATAGTCGATGGCTCTTATGACATTAACTTGAGCCCTCGTCTCTTTCTCCGACCTATAAAAATGACGGTAGATAGCGATAAATTTCAAAACATTGCCTATCGTATTAATGGCTCTATGCAGGTTGGTTATTTTCTGTTTACGCAATCAAATTTTGAATGGGATGTGTCGCTCGGACCTGGTATTCAATATACGCTCTTTGACACAGTGCAAGAGGGCGACTCTGATGATGAAATGAGCCCGACTGCATTAATGAGTTCTAAAATAGACTATGAATTATCTGAAAACATCGACCTTAGCCATACTTACGATCTTAACTGGTCCACACACTCAGCTGGTGGGATTAGACACACTAATAACTTAGGCTTAGATATTGAAATGATAGAGGACTTAGATTTTAGTATTAAACTTGTGTGGGATCACCTTTCTAACCCTAAAGCAAATTCAAGTAATATAACGCCACAGAAAGATGACTATAAACTGAATTTCGGGCTATCGTTTGCTTTTTAGTTCTATTTATAAAGCAGTTACAATTTAACCCCCCCCCCAACGTTAACCACATGTTACATTCTTTGCGATATGTTATAGATTTATGTACACTCCATACAAATCTATAGAGTATCGTATGAAACACAGTTCTTATTTTAAAAAATCAATGTTGCTTGCTAGCCTGCTTAGTTGGGCTCTCGTCACGCTAATGCCCGTGCTTAACGCTAATAATAGTGTTGGTGTATGGGCGACGTTGTGTACCGTCAATGGACTGGAACTGGTTCAAATCGAAAAAGGTAAACCTCAAAGTCATGAGGGAAAACCTTGCCCATTCAGTCACTTTTCTTCTTTTCATGATCTCGCGTTACTAACCGCGCCAGTATTGGTGCGCGTTAGCTTTTCAATTCAAGATCACTACTCATTTTTAGCGTATAGCATACGTCATCAATGGCAAGTGCCTCGCGCACCGCCCGCAGTCCTTTCTTAATTCAAATTATCGTTGTACTCGTAACAGTACTGTTCATTGTAATCGTACTGTGAGCGTACGGCGTATTCACGTGGTTAATATACCGTTAGGCGCTTGTGCTTATCGGAAATTGATGACGAAAAATTTAGTTTATATGGATGACCATCGTTAACCGATAGGGATTTTGTAGAAAGGAATATACAAAAATGTCGAAAATTAATACGCTTGACCATAACGCTACAGCGAATAGCGAGGCTCTTGTACGCTCAAAACACCGTTACTTTTTAACGTGGCGCTGGCACTTTTATGCAGGACTGTTTGTTGTACCATTTATGTTGATGTTGAGTTTAACGGGTCTGGTCATGTTGTTCGATGATGAGATTGAATTTAGCCGTTACCAGTCAGTATTGGAAGTCGTTCCACAAACCTCAACAGTGGCTGTTTCTACGCAAATTGATAATGTATTACTCGCTTATCCCGATGCAACCATGACGCAGTTCGTGCCTGCACCTAGCCCTGACTTGGCTAATCGATTTTCCATTACTCTCGATACAGGTAAGACGATATTTGTGACGGTTAATCAATATAGTGGCGACATTATAGGTTCGATAGATCGCAGTGATAGTTGGTATCAACTCGCTAATGATATTCACGGTACTTTGCTGTTAGGTGATTGGGGGGACTATCTGATTGAAATAGCCGCAAGCTTGGGCGTGATCTTATTAGTGACAGGTGTCTATTTATGGATACCAAGAGATAAAGCCAGCAAAGCCGGTTTCCTTCACATTAGAACGACAAATGGCACTCGTATATTGATGCGTGACTTACATGCCAATATTGGCGGACTATTGTCTTTTGTCTTGTTGTTTTTCTTTATCTCCGGTTTAGCATGGGCAAGTGTCTGGGGTGGCAAGTTTGTGCAGGCGTGGAGTAGTTTTCCAGCAGAGAAATGGGATAATGTGCCACTTTCTAGTCAAAACCACGCATCAATGAATCACGGCAGTGAAGAAGAAATGCCATGGAACTTAGAGCAAACGTTAGTCCCTAAGTCACATGATCATGCCGCGATGTTGGCGGCCATGTCAGCTGAGAATATGAACATGGCTTCTCAATGGCGCGTTGATGATGTATTGGCGCAAGCTAAAACCCTTGGCTTTACCCAGTTTAAACTGAACTTTCCGGGGGCAGATACTGGGGTTTATACCTTGGCGGCAAATACTATGAGCGGTGATATTACCGATCCTCGGTTGGATAGGACTACCCATATTGACCAATATTCGGGTGAGGTTTTAGCCGATGTTACTTGGAACGAATATAACCCCATGGCGAAGTTTATGGCTGCTGGTATCGCCCTGCATCAAGGTGACGTCAGTGTATTGAATAAAATAGTGAATGTACTATTTTGTTTGGCTTTTGTATTCATCGCCATTTCAGGTGGCGTGATGTGGTGGATACGCCGACCTAAGGGTAAAAAAGTGCTAGGTGCTCCGCCCCGATTTGAGCATGAAGGTGTTTGGAAAGTGGGGTTGATTACGATCTTAGCCCTATCAGTTATGTTACCGCTGGCTGGTGGTACTATCGCCTTGGTATTACTGATTGATTGGCTGGTCATTAATCGAGTGAGTAAAATGAAAGTGGCATTTAATTAGTACCTTAGTCTCTGATTAAAATAGATAAAATTGAAGCCTGTTTAATCGCAGGCTTTTTTCATTCTCACTTCAACAACCGCTTATTAAAGGCTATTATGCGAGTCAATAAAGCGGTATTCTGAGCTAGCATTAAATTATACCTACTCACATGTATTAAATTAAATAACGAGGATAGTATGTTCAAAAATATATCAGCAGCACTGGGTTTTGGTGGGGCAAAAGTAGATACCATTCTCGATCATAATGAAGTGCTTCAAGGTGGTCTGGTATCAGGTCATGTAAAAGTACTCGGCGGTAACGTAGATCAAAGCATTGAAGCCATCACGATTTGTTTAATGACTAAAGTGAAACAAGAAATCGATGATAATATTGAATTTGTTGACCATGAATTAGCACAGTACCGTATTGCAGACGCGTTTGATGCTAAGGCAGATACTGAGTATCGTTTTGATTTTGAATTTGATTTACACCCGGAAGCGCCGATCACGACTCTGGCTGTGAGTAACAACCAATGCGCTGTTTGGTTGGATACTGAACTTGATATTGATTATGCTATTGATGCAAGCGATAAGGACGTTATTCATGTTCTCCCTTTACCTACTATCGCAGGTATTATTAGTAAACTTATCGAAGATAAAGACTTAAAACTCGTTAAAACTGACATGGAATCTGGCAGTATTTCGATGTCTGGATTTACCAACGAGTCTGGTGCATATCAAGAAATAGAATTTCGTAAAAGCAGTATATTTAGTCGTGGTGAACTCGAGCTTAGCTTTGCAATCAAGGGGGATACTATTTACGGTTTAGCCGAGATTGATCGTGTGTTAAGAGGTGATACTTATAAAAGTTTTGATATCTCAATTCACGCATCTGATGCTGAAATTGACGACCTAGTCGATTACTTGATTTAAGTTACCAAGGGTGTAGCGATGAATACCTATTACAACAGAACATTGTAATAGGTATTCGATATTAGATACTTGAGAAGAGGTTATTCGGTTACTAAGTCAGGTATATCACCAATACCACTCTCACTGATTGTTGATGAGCCATTTACAGTCACGCCATCACAACTTACATAAACTTTACCATTTCTGCGGATCTGCGTACATTCATCGGGAATTACCTCAACTTCTTTTTCTACGATTTTTTCCACAATCTTTTCAATTTCTACGGGTACTTCTATACGTGTTTCAACTATCTTCTCGACTTCAACGGGAATTTCTATACGTTTTTCAACTGTTTTAATAATAGGTGCTTCAACCGCCCATCGATAAGTTCTGTATAAACCTAACAAAAGTAAAATAATAAGAAAGATAATCAATAAACCGATTAAAATCATTTTTAGCCAACCCCAAACTCGTTTTCTACGAGATTCTGAACGCATGTCATTTTCTTCACGACGCATGCGATCCTCGTCCAGTTTATCCCTAGCTATTTTAGATTTAGTTTCTTCCTTTTGAATCAATCGTTTATTATTTTTATCGGCAATATCATTTTCAATATTACTTTTAGTCGATTGAGTTTGCTTAATTTCAAGTTCTTTTTCTGAGTTTTCTTTTTGAGATTCAAGCTCTTCTTTTTGTTTTTGTAATTCAGCCAGATGAGCCTTTTTATCTCGTTCTAATTGAGCTTGCAACTCATCCATTTTATTTTTTAATTCAGTATTTTTTTCATTCTCTCTTTGTTCAAAACTTTGCTGTCTTTTTTCATCTTGCTCTTTAAGCTGGTTCTGCTGTTCTGTCTCTCTCGTCTGCCGCTGCTGCTCTATCACTTTCTGGTCTTGATTCTGCTGTCTTAGAGTGTCCTTTGTCTTTGCTTGGGATAACAACGTTTCTCTCTGCAGTTCGTGCATCTTCGTTAAGTCTAGGCTGCGCATTTAGTAATTCCTCAAGTTGAGCACCTGTTATATTTTCTGGTACAGGGATAACACGTTCATGAATGATTATTTGTGGATCTTTAATAAAAATAGGTTCAGGTACTTTTTTTATCTTATCTACATAAACAGGTACTTCTGTCGGTACCTTAACAATACGATCAACCTCTACAGGCACTTCAACTCGAACTTCAACCTCTTTAATTTTTTCAACTATTTTCTCAATTTCAATTTCTTTGATAACTTCGACTTCAACGATTATTTCTACTTCTTTTTCGACTTCGATTTCAATGATTTTATCAACGTCACGATCTACAAATGTTTCAACTTCGATAATTTTTTCTATTTCTTTTTCAATCACTTTTTTACGTCGGTGAGCCCAAACTCGGAAGTATTTTATATATTTTGAATAGAGTGTATTGCGTCTAGATTTTCGAGCTAGTACTGACTTTTTAGCTCGAAGTACTCGAGTTCGCTGATATTTTAATATCTTGTTTAATACAGTTTGTCGTAACGATTTACGCTCTTGTCGTAATGATTTACGAATATTTCGAGCAGCAATATTACTCTCTGAGTTTAATGCCAAGAATAAATTTAGGATAAAATAAACTGGGTATATTAAAGCTGAAATAAATCCAATAAAAATATTAAATGGATCTGATGGTATCCAGTTAAACCAGCCTGTGATCGATAATACAATATCTTCATAAGCTTTCTTTTTCATCATGAATGTTGATTCAGTACCTGCGTGTTGGTTGATCGCTATTGTAGAAGAACGTTTCAGCTCTTTGATTTCAATTAGAATATCATCTAATTGATTTTCTAGTTTATGAATCCGTTCTGAATTTTTATTTTGAGACTTTATAAGGTTTGGTAATTCATTATTTAAGCGTTTTGCTTGATCTTGAAAGGCTAAAACCGATGAAGCACAATCCGCGACTAATGAGCAGTCGGTTGCTTTTAAACGTCGTTCACTTGCGGCGCTATTATTGGTGTTTATTTGTCTATTAATATCGCTAATTTTATTGCTTATGGCTTCATTTTTATTACTAAGGTTAGACAATTGAGTTTCGATGGTATTTTTTTCATTTCTAGCACTGACTAAATATTCATCATTATTAGCATTACGAGTTTTGACCTCTAATACTTGTCTAATATCGGCAGTTGCTAAAGTATTTAAATAACTATTTATACCAAAATAACAAAGCATCGCGAATGCTGGAACAAGTAGCCAAATTAAGGATTTAAGTATCCAGCTGGAGTTACACCAGTCTTTAATTACTGCTGATGTCCAAAGTAATACTGCAAACTCCGTCACCCCTAATAAAATGCCAAAAGGTGATGCAATACCAAACCACGGATCATCATAAAATAATATTTCGTAACCCATAACATTAAATAATACTACCAAGACTCCCATCACGATTAGCATAATCTGAAGAGGTAGTTTATCTAGTGATTTATTCTCTAATGATTTAAATTTTTCTAGCATTAATATGTCTCAACAGTCATATATTTATTTATTGAACCTGCTTTTAATACAAGCATATCTTCTCGACCATAACCCTTCATGAAAATATCGTATAATTCAGGAGAACCCTGAATATACCCCCAGTATGGTTTGTACTCTTCATACACCATTTCAATGAACTCTGGTGTGTCAGTTTTACTTGGGTCATACGGGCGA
This sequence comes from Moritella sp. F3, assembly GCF_015082335.1. NCBI lineage: Bacteria > Pseudomonadati > Pseudomonadota > Gammaproteobacteria > Alteromonadales > Moritellaceae > Moritella > Moritella sp. F3. Next base: position 89,275 of record NZ_BLRL01000003.1, read on the forward strand.
TGAAAACCAACTTCAGCTCCTGCTTGAATCCGTTTTTTAACACCTGCCGCAAAAATAAATCCACAGGATGAATAGCATTTCATATATTGATCACTATCAGTCGTCCACTTATTCTGACGGATGTAACCACCAATTTGTAAGCCCTCATTAACTAATCCCCCAGGGCTGTGCAGCATTAATCTATCTAGTTTTATATTTTGATTATCGTAATGCGCTACATAACGCTTAAATTTATTAAAGGCACCTTTGATAATCGGCCCTTCACCGTATAAATAAAACCCTTCGGAATCTTGACCAAGCATAAAAATAAGCTTATTAGAGTTATTTAAAGGATGGTTCAATTTTTTAGGCGCTTTAATTTCAGGTGTTACAATCGGTAGCGCTGGTGGTGCTAATAATTTTGTATAGTCTGGTAGCTTTTCTGATTTTTTTTCAGGCTGTTGCTCAGGTTGCTGCTCAGGCTGTTGCTCAGGTTGCTGCTCAGGCTGTTGCTCAGGTTGCTGCTCAGGCTGTTGCTCAGGTTGCTGCTCAGGCTGTTGCTCAGGTTGCTGCTCAGGCTGTTGCTCAGGTTGCTGCTCAGGCTGTTGCTCAGGTTGCTGCTCAGGCTGTTGCTCAGGTTGTTGCTCAGGCTGTTGCTCTTGTTCAGCTACTTGTTCAAATTGAACGCTTTCTTTTAAATTATCATTTAATGGACTCTCGCTATGACTTTGAGTAGAGGAGCATCCAACCAATAAAATAGAAAAAATAATATTTGTATTTTTCTTCAATATTCCCCCAAGAAATAAATAATACTAAGCAGTATAAGAAAGCGCTGAATCCTAACATAAATATAATCACTTATGCATAAAAAACCCTATTATTTCAATGTTATAAAGTATTATAAAGTACATTATTTATCGATGGGTTATTAGCGTTTTTTGCACTATAAATTAGAAGATCAGATACCTATAATTGGGAGGGTTGTTTTGATGTTTTTATCAGTGCTTAAAACTGTATTTTTCTTCATTTAATTCTGCAATATATTCCAATTGAAAATATAAATACTTTCCCCCAGCTAAAATACTTAAGCCTGATATCAATGTTATTTAATTGTTTTAATTTAGCCGATTTAGTCACTTTTATAATGATTATGGTTGAAACTATTAATTTATTTACCACTGCATTACCCATGATTAACCTAAATTTAACCTTGGTGTATTGTTCTTTTAAAACAGTGGTTTAATCTATTTTTCGTTGGGGTTTAATGTATTCGTTATTTTATACTAAGCGCTTAAGTGATTAAGAATGGGGTTGATAGTTACAGCTCTAACTATTATAGTTGTAGTTAATTGAACGTTCAATTAACTATTTATCATAACGTTTATTCACAAAAATTAAACATAGATAATGACTTTAAGCTGAACATGGAGTGTTACTTTTTATGCCAAGACCTGAAATGAAAACTGTGAGGCAACAACAACTGATCGACGCGACGTTGATCTCGGTTGAACGTCACGGTTTACACCACACAACAATTAACACCATTAGTGGATTAGCTGGATTATCATCTGGCCTTATCAGCCATTATTTTGGTGGTAAACAAGGTCTGATTGAAGCAACACTCAAATATCTACTCGAAGAACTAAAGCAAGCATTGTTAAGTCGCATCTTAGGTAAAAACTTATCTCCAGCGCAGCGCTTGTCAATGATCGTCGAATCTAATTTTACTGAATTTCAACGTTCGACCGCTGCAACAAAAACCTGGTTAAGTTTCTGGTCACAAGCAGTACATGATCCAGGATTAGCCAGACTGCAAAATATTAATTGCAAACGCTTGTATAGCAACCTGGCCTTTTCATTCAAACAACTCATGCCAGAGGAGACTGCTATTAATTGTGCTAAACAAGCTGCAGCGATGATTGATGGTTTCTGGTTACGCAGTGCATTAAGCCATGATCCTGAACAAGAATTCGAACAAGCCCAAATCTTATGTAAAGCCTTTATCGAGGCGGTGATCACACCGCACGGAGAAAATCAATGTCGTTAATTACTTATCAAAATTATGTCCACGGACAGTCTATCGCCAATGAAACGGGTGAAACCTTTGACGTTATCAATCCTGCCACCGGAGAGGTGAGTTATTTAGTTGAAGTTGCAGATGCAAGTGTTCAGCAAGCTGCCATTGACAGTGCTAAAGCAGGTTTTGCAACGTGGTCAAAAATGACGCCGATGGAGCGTAGCCGTATTTTATTAAAAGCAGTGGCTTTGTTACGTGAACGTAATGATGAGTTAGCAGCTATCGAAGTACACGACACCGGTAAACCTTGGCAAGAAGCCTCTGTAGTTGATGTCGTGACTGGTGCTGATTCAATCGAATTTTTTGCCGGTCTTGCACCAAGCATTGAAGGTAATCAACAGCAGGTTGGTGATGATTTTTACTATACCCGTCGTGAGCCTCTAGGCATCTGCGCTGGTATTGGCGCTTGGAACTACCCGCTACAAATTGCCTGCTGGAAAGCTGCACCGGCACTAGCTTGTGGTAATGTCATGATCTTCAAACCATCAGAAGAAACACCACGTGGTGCGATAAAATTAGCAGAAGTATTTACCGATGCAGGCGTACCTCATGGCGTATTTAACGTTGTGCAAGGTGATGGCCGCGTAGGCGCTTGGTTAACGACGCATGACGAGATTGCGAAAGTATCTTTCACAGGTGAAGTGGGTACAGGCAAAAAAGTAATGGCTGCCGCTGCTGGATCATTGAAAGAAGTGACGATGGAACTCGGTGGTAAATCACCGCTAATTATCTTTGATGACGCCGATATTGATAACGCTGTATCCGCTGCAATGTTAGCGAACTTCTATACCCAAGGTGAAGTATGCACCAACGGTACGCGTGTATTTGTGCAAGATGCCATTTATCCACGTTTTATCGAAAAACTACGTCAACGCACAGAGAACAACATTATCTGTGGTGATCCGATGGATCCAGAGACTAACTTTGGTGCCTTAATATCGAAAGATCATCAAGAAAAAGTGCTTAACTTTATCGAAATTGGCAAATCAGAAGGGGCTGAACTGCTTACCGGTGGTCATGCTTTAAAACCTGACAATGCACCAAATGGTTATTTTGTTGCACCCACTATTTTTACTCAGTGCACTGATGAAATGACACTAAGCAAAGAAGAGATTTTTGGTCCTGTGATGTCGGTATTTACCTTCTCAGATGAAGATGAAGTCGTACGCCGTGCTAATGACACGCGTTTGGGCTTAGCTGCGGGTGTATTCACTCAAGACATTACCCGTGCTCACCGTGTTATTCATCAAATGGAAGCGGGTATCTGTTGGATTAATGCGTATGGCGCTTCACCTGCAGAAATGCCTGTTGGCGGTTATAAGATGTCAGGTATTGGCCGCGAGAATGGCAGTGAAACGTTAAAAGCATATACCCAGATTAAAGCTGTGTATGTTGGTATGCAACCACTTGAAAGCCCATTTTAAGACGTCTTATTAAGGCTATATTTTAACAGATTGTTTTAAGTTTTAATTTTAAGGAAAGGTTATGACTACATCACAAGGATTGTACGATTACATTATTGTTGGCGCGGGTAGTGCTGGTTGTGTATTAGCGAATCGTTTATCTGCCGATCCAGCCAACAAAGTATTACTGCTAGAAACGGGTGGCAGTGACAAGAGTATTTTTATTCAAATGCCTACTGCGTTATCTATTCCGATGAACAGTAATAAATACGCATGGCAGTTTGAAACCCAAGCGGAACCGACGTTAGACAACCGTCGTATGCATTGTCCTCGAGGCAAGGTATTAGGCGGCTCATCTTCTATTAACGGCATGGTTTACGTGCGTGGTCATGCGCGTGATTTTGACGAATGGCAGCAGTCAGGCGCGAAAAATTGGGATTATAGCAATTGCTTACCTTATTTTAAAAAAGCGGAAAGCTGGGCATTTGGCGGTGATGAATACCGTGGTGACAATGGACCACTTGCCGTTAATAACGGTAACAACATGAAAAACCCGTTATATAAAGCGTTTGTTGATGCGGGTGTTGATGCCGGTTACATGGCAACGAATGACTACAACGGTAAACAGCAAGAGGGTTTTGGCCCAATGCACATGACCATTAAAAAAGGTGTGCGTTGGTCGACTGCAAATGCGTATTTAAGACCCGCTATGCAACGTAGTAATTTAACGGTGATCACCCATGCTTTGGTACACAAAGTCGTGTTTGAAGGTAAACAAGCTGTTGGTATCGAGTTTGAACGTAAGGGCAAACTAACGACTTTACATTGTAATAAAGAAGTCATCTTGTCTGCTGGTTCTGTTGGTTCACCGCATATTCTGCAGTTATCGGGTATCGGTAAAGCAAGTACCTTAGCTGATGCGGGTATTGAGCAAATACATGAACTGCCAGGCGTTGGTGAGAACTTACAGGATCATCTTGAGTTTTACTTCCAATTTAAATGCCTTAAACCGATTTCATTGAACGGTAAATTAGACCCATTAAATAAACTCTTTATTGGTGCGCGTTGGTTCTTTAATAAATCGGGTTTAGGCGCGACGAATCACTTTGAGTCTTGTGGTTTTATTCGTTCAAAACCGGGTTTAGAGTGGCCTGATCTACAGTATCATTTTTTACCAGCTGCAATGCGTTATGACGGTAAAGAAGCGTTTGCGGGTCATGGTTTTCAGGTGCATGTTGGCCACAACAAACCCAAGAGCCGTGGTTTTGTCAAAGTCGTATCAAAAGATGCGCACGTGGCACCACATATTCAGTTTAACTATCTGTCTGAAGCCGAAGATATTGAAGCGTTTCGAGCGTGTGTACGCTTAACACGTGAAATAATCAATCAACCTGGGCTAGACGAATTCCGCGGTGAAGAGATCCAGCCTGGTACTGCGATCCAAACAGATGAAGAGATTGACAGCTTTGTGAGAAGTACGGTTGAAAGTGCTTACCATCCTTCTTGTTCGTGCAAGATGGGTGAAGACGCGATGGCTGTCGTTGATTCAGACACCAAGGTGCATGGTATTGACGGGTTAAGGGTGGTTGACTCCTCTATTTTTCCGACTATTCCAAATGGCAATTTGAACTCGCCAACGATCATGTTAGCTGAGCGCGCAGCAGATATTATCTTGGGTAATACTATGCTCAAAGCTGATGAGACGACAGTGACAGTTGCGCCAGAATGGCAGAGTACACAACGATTACAACAACCAAAACGACAGCCTGCTTAAAGCTAGGTTTCGTTTGAGTCGACCTTATGAAAATAGGGTTGATAAAAGTACTGCTAATGCGCTGTGAAAAAAGCGCGTTAGTTATCTAGGTATCTGACCAGCCTAAGCCGTTCTGGCTAAATGGTCTTTAACGCTAAACTCAATTCATCAGGGTTTAAATATCGTCAATCCGATATTTAAGGTTTGAGGGGTAGTGCAATCTTAATTCCTTATTAATGGATGAAGAGTATGACTAACTTAAACATTGAGCTAGGCAATTATAAAATATAAACAAGGACATCCGTTTATATTTTATCGTTTTATTGTTTTTACATGAATAGTTATGTGAAGAGTTGTATAGATAGCTATATAGCTCTTTTATGTAAAAGTATAAAACCATTACATGGAGTTTAAATGATGACTACTTGGCTTACGATAGGTATTTTGTTTACCTTTGCTGCAATTGCATTTGTGATTTACCGTTGGGGTAATGTTAAGTGCGTAGGTGTAACACCGGTGCGTACATTTACCTTTATTGCTATTTTGTTTACTTCAGGACTAGACGTGGGACTGATCATGTTCCCACTGACTGAGTTTGCTGGTTATGCGAACCTTACTGCAAGTCCTGAATACAGCTTTAGTAATCCACTGGCGATTGAGTTTGGGTTCTGGGCATTCTTAATTTGGGCGTTCTACTTTTTAACGTGTTTCTATTTTTGCGTTATTGAACCAAGAGTTAAATTCTTTGAGATCCCACTGATTAAATTCATCAACAACTTTATCATTATTGGTACGTGTGCCTTTACTGCTTACTTGTTACTGACTAACTTACCTTGGTATTTACCTGAATTAGGTGATGGCGAAACGATAGTGGGTAGCTTCTACCTGATTGTATTTGTCGTTATCGCAGCAGCGGTTTATTCAAGCACGAGCATTCGTTATGTTCGTATCTTAAGTTTAGCCAGTACCTGGTTGTTTTTAGGCCTGATTGTCTTAATGTGGGCGGGTGCGTTCTTATCTGAAGGTTCAAGCGTAAGCGAATTTGCCACTACTTTTGCTTTACTGGGGGATTACTTTGGTAACTTACATCACTTTGTTCTACCGATGAATGATTATCATGAATTTTACTTATTCTGGTGGTTCTCTTGGAGCATCATGATTGGTCAATTCACGTCTCGTTTTGTTGGTGGCATGAAAACCTATCAAGTACTGATTGCGATGATGGTATTCCCGTCGATTCCAATCGCAGTATGGTTCTCGGTACTTTACTATTACAGCGTTAATGAAATCGCGACAACAGGTTTCTATAACTTAGCAATGATATTAGTGGGCATCACCTTTGTGATTAACTCGCTGGATTCATTGGTACGACTTTATACTGATAATTTAAACTTAACCGTAGCACGTTTTGGTAAAGCTAAATACATCATAGGTAACGTGGCGCTGATGAGTGGCTTAACGTTATTGTTCAAATTGGATTTCTTACAAATTCAATGGGTTGGTGCATTAGCTATCGCGCTTATTCTGGGTTGTTTCGTGTATATTATCGCGAAAAAATATAAACAGGTTGCGGCGATTGAACATTCACCAAAAGAGAATGAAATCGATTTCGATAAAATCGAATTAGCTAACTAGCATATCAATTGTGCTTAATTCTGAAACAAGCAAAATAGCGTTTAGGCGTTATTTTGCTTTTTTTTTATTTGCAGTATGAGTCTGGTGTCAATTTCTGTTATGGTGGCAAAAATGACATGTTACCTGTTATCAATTATCAATATTGTTACCAATTAGGCTATATTTATGGAAAAGTACGAAGAATTATTAGTGTCATTACGCCAAGTGATCAGAGCTATTGATATACATTCTCGCAAGTTGAATAAACAATCGGGTTTAACCGGACCACAGCTCATGGTAATGCAAAATATTGCTTTACTCGATGCACCACTAGCGAAAGATATTGCCAAAGAAATCGCGCTCAGTGCAGCGACTGTGACGACGATTATAGATCGCCTTGAGAGTCGAGAATTGGTGATCAGAACGCGCAGTCAAACCGATAAACGGAAAGTGCATTTGTCATTAAGTGAAGCAGGTATCACTTTGCTAAGCAGTTCACCGAAACCATTACAGGACCACTTCATTACGCGTTATCAAAACCTTGAAGAGTGGGAACAGAGTCAGCTATTATCCGCTGTCGAACGTATTGCCTCGATGATGGATGCAGAAAAATTAGATGCTGCGCCAGTGTTATTAGTTGGTCAAATACAGGCCGAAGAATAATACGACTAGCTGTCTGATATGCATAATAAAAAAAGACATTATTACCGTGAATATCGTCATGAATTTTTGTATACATTTTTTACGAATATTTACGGTTTTTAGTACTTCTTTAGTACTTTAAAAGATTTTAGCAGCAAATTACTGTAGTATTGGTGACACTTCATACAATAATAAGGATATTATTTATATGCGGAAGACTTTCGCTACGACTCTATTTCTCGCTTCTACCTCTCTTTCTACCTTCGCTAATGCAAGTGAATGCGGCACTGTTACTATTGCCGACATGAGCTGGAATTCAGCAACTATTATCGCTAATATTGATCGCTTCATTCTTGAGCATGGCTTTGGCTGTGATGCTGAACTTGTCCCTGGTGATACCATGGCAACAGGTACGGCTATGATTGAAAAAGGTCAGCCGGATATTGCCCCTGAGTTTTGGAGCAATGCAATGAAATCAGCGCTCGATAAAGGTGTTGAAGAAGGCCGTATTCGTTATGCCGGTGCGACATTGACTGATGGTGGTGAAGAGGGCTTTTGGGTTCCTGCCTACATGGTTGAGAAAGATCCTAGCTTAGCGACAATTGCAGGGATCAAAGCTAACGCTAAACTGTTCAAACACCCTGAAGACCCAGAAAAATCAGCCTTTATGATTTGTCCATCGGGTTGGAATTGTCAAATCACCACAACGAACCTATACCAAGCATTGAATCTTGCTGATGATGGCTTTGATTTAATTGATCCTGGTTCCGGCGCGGGCTTATCAGGTTCGATTGCTAAAGCGTATGAACGTAAAGAAGCTTGGTTTGGTTATTACTGGGCGCCAACGGCTGTATTGGGTAAATACAATATGGTTAAAGTTGATTTTGGTTCAGGCATCGATGAGAAACATTTTAAAGAATGTATTACTCAAGACGATTGTTTAGATCCTAAACCGACCATGTTCCCACCTTCTGCAGTTGATACTGTTGTGACTGAAAAGTTTGCAGCAAGAGCGCCTGAAGCACTGGCTTATCTTAATGCGCGTGCATTTAAGAATGCGCAAATGAATGAACTACTTGCTTGGATGGAAGACGAGCAAGCAGATGGTGAATACAGTGTTGAACATTTCTTAACAAACTATGAAGATACCTGGTCTCAGTGGGTTGATTCAGCTACCGCAAAAAAAATCAAGAAAGCAGTGTCAGAACTATAGCCTTTCATTATATAGCCCGAACGATTCGGGCTTTTTCAGCTTAGGAAATACATATTATGTCAGACAGTTCATGGCTTTCGGAAATACCGCAGTTAGACCGCCGCCAATTACTTGATATTAGAAAAACATTGGATGGTGCTTATCGCAGTTTTTCGCGTGAATACGGAGATAGTATTGAAGCATTTTTTGATCCTTTACTTACTTTTCTTATTTGGTTTGAAAAATTATTACTTGGCAGCCCTTGGTGGCTGGTGATTGGCGTATTAGCAGTTTTTGCTTATGCCGCTAGTCGTTCTTGGAAATTAACCTTAGGCGTTGTTGTCGCTTTCTTCCTTATCGGTTTCTTTGGCATGTGGGATAACACCATGCGCACCATGAGTATTATTTTGGTCTCGACCTTGCTCGCGGTATTAATCGGTATCCCAATTGGGATTTGGATGTCGCGTTCAGATCGTGTGCAATCAAGCGTTACGCCGATCCTCGATATTATGCAAACCATGCCTGCCTTTGTGTACTTGATCCCTGTGGTGATGTTACTTGGCATCGGTAAAATCCCTGGTGTTATCGCCGTTATTATTTACGCGGTACCGCCTGTTATTCGTCTAACCAATTTAGGTATACGTCTTGTAGACAAAGAAGTATTAGAGGCCGCAACCGCTTATGGTGCTAGCCCGATGCAACGCTTGTTCGGTGTGCAGTTACCACTGGCAATGCCTAATATCATGGCTGGTATCAACCAAACGATTATGATGGCGCTAGCGATGGTTGTGATCGCATCGATGATTGGTGTGAAAGGTTTAGGTCAGCCAGTATTAAAAGCCATTACCAACCAATACTTCACACTGGGTTTATTGAATGGTTTAGCGATTGTTGTTCTTGCTATTATCTTTGACCGTATCTCGCAAAGCTACGCAAAACGTACACTACAAAACTTAGGAGGGCACTAATATGAATTCGCATAACAAGAGCAGTTCGAATGACATTAATTGTCCGAGTAAAAGCCCGCTAATTCGCATTAAGAATTTGTATAAAATTTTTGGTAAAGATGAAAAAAAGGTACTCGAACAGGTAAAAGCCGGTAAATCAAAAGATGCCATTTTAGCTGAAACAGGTCATACCGTTGGTTTATCTAATATTAACTTAGATGTATACCCGGGTGAGATATTCGTGATAATGGGGTTGTCGGGGTCGGGTAAATCAACATTGATCCGTCACTTTAACCGCCTTATTGAACCGACTGCGGGTGAAATCGAACTTGCTGGCAGCGATGTGATGCAATTATCGAGTAAAGACCTACAAGATTTCCGTCGCAATAAGATGTCGATGGTATTTCAACGCTTTGGTTTAATGCCACATCGCACTGTATTAGACAATATTGGTTATGGTCTTCAAGTCCAAGGTGTCAAAAAGGCAGAATGGAAGAAGAGCGCAACGCAGTGGCTAGAAACTGTTGGCTTGGATGGTTATGCTAAACAGTATCCTGGGCAGCTCTCTGGTGGTCAACAACAACGTGTCGGTTTAGCCCGCGCTTTGTGTACCGATGCTGACATTCTACTCATGGACGAAGCATTTTCCGCGTTGGATCCGCTTATCCGTAGTGAAATGCAGGATCAGTTAATACAATTGCAGGAAAAGCTGCATAAAACCATTGTCTTTATTACCCATGATCTCGATGAAGCATTAAGACTCGGTGACCGTATTGCTATCTTACGTGATGGTATATTAGTCCAGCAAGGTACGCCGGTTGATATCTTACTAAATCCTGTTGATGACTATGTTGAAGCCTTTGTTAAAGACGTGAATCGCGCGCGCGCATTAACGGTTGAAACGGTAATGCAGCCGCAAATTTGCCGTATTTCAGCAGAAACAATCGGTGAAGCTGTTTTACAAATGCGTAAGTCAAAACAAGATTATGGCTACGTCGTTAACGAAGACGGTTACCAAGGCGTGCTCACCCAAGATACTTTAGACGGTGTCGATAAAAATGATTACAGTAATGTGCTTGATGCTTCTTTATTAGAAGATGTACCTGCAGTGCAAAGTGATGCGTTAATCGAATCTGTTATTCCTGAGATGCTGGATAATAATTTACCGCTACCGGTATTAAATGAAGAAGGTGAAGTGGAAGGGCATTTATGTCGTACTGCACTTGCTGAAGTGTTAAGTGACCAGCCACACGCCGAAGAGAAAAAGGTTGCTCACGCTTAGTATTACTTGATAACTAAAGTACTTAGTTGAAAATGCCCATTACAGTCGTCAGAGGTAATGGGCATTGAGTACAGCTCTTTAAGTGCAGCTATTTAAATCGAAATGATTATGCTTCTTCTGGTTTATCTAATAACTCAGCAATGATTTTGTTCATTTCGATAGGCATTTGCGCAAGAATGGCGTCTTGAGATAATGTTAAGTCTTTTTCAATATAAGACACAATCTTACGTGTATCCATATCCATCACACCACCAAATGCAGTTACTTTCGTCATCATCGGAATTGGAATGCCACCTGCAGAATCAACGTGCAAAACAACTACATATTTGAAGTTATAATCTTTATTCGTTAGCACTCCTGACGCTTTTAGTTTTCCGGTCAGTGTTTTCATTTTCTTATCAAGTTCAATTGCATACTGCTCTGCAGAACCTGTCATTTCGAGTTTATCTTGGCTTGCTTGACGACGCATGTTTTCACCCAGCGTCCAAGAAAGGTTACCTACAACACTATATAACTGTTGACCAGAAATGACTGATGCACCGTATTCTGTTAACGCACCTGAAGATATGGCTAAACCAACTTCAGCTGTATCACCTGGAACGCCATGAAGACTGATTGGGAAGATAAATGCAGGTGCTGCTGTTGTTACTTCAAGTGGGAATACTTGGTCTGCATTACGCTTTACTGTCGAAGAGCTACAGCCTGCTACAGAAAGTTCGATAATAATAGCGAGTAGAGTGATTTTGCTTTCATTTTATACATCCTTGTTTAATTATACGATATTAGATTTTATCTAATTAGTCTCATGCAAAAGTACTGTTAGTTAATTACTTTTTAACCTTAATAACAGTGTGTTACGTTGAAATTCAGCGCTACTTTAGCCCATATATTCAGGTATGGCAATGCTCAAAAAAGTATGAGATTTTCAGGTTTTTTAAATAAATCAAACGGGTGGTTTTATAGCGCGAGGTCAATATCACTAGTCGGCAAGCCCCTTGATGTTACATCTGTGTGTGATGTTTGGTGTCAAGGTGTTGGCGTTGTGTTGCTCTCACATGATCGAAATCAATTAACTTGAATGTATTCTATTGAATGAAACTGTTGTTAGTGCAAAATTGACTAAAGTCATTCGCTCACCTTCATTGACTATTTACTATGCCCCCTAATGGATAGCAACTTATTCCTGATGAGTTGTAAATTAGGGGACGATTATTGTGGTTAGTGTTAACTCTTTAGTGAATAAAAAAGCTATATTTCAGCAAGGCTTGTTTAAGCAAGTAGCCTTAGCTATTACCACTATGATGCTGCTGGTTATCTCGTGTTTTATTCCGCCAAGTTATGCGTTATTTGTTAGTCCGCCCAAAGATCCCATGCCGTTTATTCAGGCGCAATTCCCCGATGCCACTGCTATCTCGGATAAAACCCCAACACTAGTCGGTGGTTACCCTATCTGGACAGTGCGTAAAAATGATGAAATCTTAGGTTATGCGTTTGAAACCAACGATATTGCTAAGATCCCTGCTTATTCTGGTGAGCCCGTTAATATGCTGGTGGCAATCGACCCACAAGGCACATACCTCACTGCCAAAGTATTAGAACATCATGAACCCATTATTCTAGCTGGTATTCCTGAGAGTAAATTATGGGCATTTACCGAGCAATACGCTGGCCTATCAGTGCGCGATAGATTAAAGGTCGGTGGTAATAAAAACGAAAACTACGTTGCCATTGATGGTCTTTCAGGTGCAACTGTGACTGTGATGGTGATGAATGTTGGTATCACCAAGGCGGCCAAAAAAGTTGCGCAAGCATTGGCTATTATCGAAAAGTCGAATGGCATAATTCAGCCTATCTCAACCATTAAAACGGAACTATTTACCGATGCTAGTTGGACTCAGTTAACGGGTGATGGCTCTATTCGTAAGTTATATTTGGATCGTAATGCAGTAGATAACAGCTTTGCTGGTACCGCAGCTGAGCACGTAGATGAAGCCAGTGCAGATGAAAAACAAGATATGTTTGCCGAGATCTATTACACCCTCATTGATATTCCAACCATAGGTAAAAATTTATTTAGTGCTGCAGATTACCAATGGTTAACAGACCCTTTGAAACCCGGTGAACACTTAATCGGTGTATTCGGTAATGGCTACTCTTTTAAAGGCTCGGGTTATGTACGTGGCGGTATTTTTGATCGTATCCAAATCCATCAACAAGATAACGCTATTTCGTTTCGAGATTTACAGCATGAACGGGTGACGGACATCTTTATTGCTGGTGCGCCACAGTTTCAAGAAATGTCAGTGTTTAAAATCGAAGCGCATCACGAGTTTGACCCTGGTGCAGAATGGGCGTTTGAGTTGTTAGTTCGTCGTCAAACAGGGCCCGTCGATAGCTTATTTAACAGCTTTAAAGGTCAGTATGACATGCTGGAAAAATACGTTGATACGCCGCCAGAAATTATGCCAGAACCTGAGTTAAGCCTCACCCAGCAAGTATGGCAAGACAAAAATGTCGAGGTCGTGGTGCTGATTGCTTTGCTGGTCGTATTATTACTGATCTTGTTCTTCCAAGATGTGTTGGTTCGACACCCTAAATTTATGCACAACTTACGTCATGGATTTCTAGTTGTTACCGTCGTATTGATCGGTTGGTCATGGGGCGGTCAGCTATCGATTGTCAATGTATTCACTTTTTTACAAGCCTTGATGCATGACTTTTCATGGGATCTGTTCTTACTTGATCCGATCATCTTTATTTTGTGGTGTGCCGCAGCTGTCACCATGCTGTTATGGGGACGGGCGGTTTATTGCGGCTGGTTATGCCCGTTTGGCGCTTTGCAGGAATTGGTGAATGTGTTTGGTCGGTTTATTAAATTACCGCAACTGGAATTACCTTATGCCGTGCATGAGCGTTTGTGGGCAATCAAATACCTCATTTTATTAGCCTTGTTTGGTATCTCGTTGGACTCATTAGCGATGGCTGAACAATTTTCAGAAATCGAACCCTTCAAAACAACCTTCTTATTAAAATTTGATCGGGAGTGGCCATTCATTGCCTGGGCAAGCTTGATGATCTTAACCAGCCTAGTTAACCGCAAAACATTTTGTCGTTATTTATGTCCGTTAGGCGCGGCCTTATCTGTGCCGAGCAAATTGAGTTTATTCCAGTGGCTAAAACGCCGTTCTGAATGTGGTCAACCGTGTAAAACTTGTGCCAAAGAGTGTGAGATCCAAGCCATACAGCCAAACGGCGTGATCAATATGCGCGAGTGTCATTACTGCCTAGATTGTCAGGTGACATATTTTAATGAGGAAAAATGTCCACCATTGAAAAAACTGGCAAGAAAGAAAAGAAAAATCAGTGATGAGCAAATCATTGCTATTACCAACACGGAATAAAGAACGCTTAATCAAAAATAGAATAAAGCACCTAGTCGAATCAAAATAAAACAATTTTAATATCACGGAGAGTCTTATGATTGATAATAAAAATAACGACAATATTGAAGTGTCAGAAGAAACAACATTAGAAAATGCAGAGCGCCGTAGTCTATTTAGCAAAACCGCTATGTTAGGCGCTGGCGCGGTATTAGCCCCGATGTCTGCAGCAATGTTCTCATCAATGGCGCAAGCCAAGCGTGTTGAATATGCCAATAGTCCTGTGGTTCATCCTGGCGAATTGGATGAGTATTATGGCTTCTGGAGTGGTGGTCATTCTGGCGAAGTCCGTATTATGGGTTTACCTTCAATGCGTGAATTAATGCGTATTCCGGTGTTTAATATTGATAGCGCGACAGGTTGGGGCTTAACAAACGAAAGTAAACGCATTAAAGGCGAAAGTGCACATATCTTAGCGGGAGATTCACATCATCCTCACATGAGCATGACTGATGGCCATTATAACGGTAAATATGTGTTCATTAATGATAAAGCCAATTCACGCGTTGCACGTATTCGCTGTGATGTGATGAAAACAGATAAAATGCTAACAGTGCCCAATGTACAAGCCGTACATGGCCTGCGAGTGCAAAAAGTACCGTACACTAAATACGTGATCTGTAATGGTGAGTTTGAAATTCCAATGAACAATGATGGTAAAGCATCAATGGAAGACGTTAGTACTTATCGTTCGCTGTTCAATGTTATTAATGCCGACACCATGGAAATGGCATTCCAAGTTATGGTCGACGGTAATTTAGATAATACCGATGCCGATTATGACGGTAAGTATTTCGCCTCGACTTGTTACAACTCAGAGATGGGCATGAGCTTAGGTGAAATGATCGCGTCTGAACGTGATCATGTTGTGGTATTCAGTTTGGCACGTTGTGAAGCGGCGCTAAAGGCCGGTAAATTCAAAACTTATAATGGTAATGACGTACCTGTACTTGATGGTCGTAAAGGTTCAGAGCTTACGCGTTATATCCCTGTACCAAAATCACCACACGGCATGAATACCTCGCCAAGTGGTAAATACTTTGTGGCTAACGGTAAGCTATCGCCAACAGTATCGATTATTGCGATTGATAAACTTGATGCCTTGTTCGATAACAAAATTGAACCGCGCGATACCGTAGTGGCAGAGCCTGAACTGGGTTTAGGTCCACTGCATACTGCCTTTGATAACCGTGGTTACGCTTATACAACGTTATTCCTTGATAGCCAAATTGCCAAATGGGATGTGGAAGAAGCGATCCGTGCGCACAACGGCGAAAAAGTAAATTACCTTAAGCAAAAACTCGATGTGCATTATCAACCAGGGCATAACCATACGTCACAAGGTGAGACCCGTGACGCTGATGGTAAGTGGCTGATTTCTTTATGTAAATTCTCGAAAGACCGTTTCTTACCTGTAGGTCCTTTACGTCCTGAAAATGATCAGTTAATTGATATTTCTGGTGATGAAATGAAACTGGTACACGATGGTCCTACATTCGCTGAACCACATGATTGTATGATCGTGCACCGTAGTAAAGTGAAACCACAGAAATTGTGGACACGTGATGATCCTATGTTCGCCGATACACTGGCAATGGCGAAAGCCGATGGTGTTAACACAATGACCGATAACAAAGTTATTCGTGATGGTAACAAGGTGCGAGTGTACATGACCTCTGTTGCGCCCGTGTATGGGATGAATGAATTCAGGGTTAAATTAGGTGATGAAGTCACGGTTGTCGTCACTAACTTGGATATGGTTGAAGACGTTACTCATGGTTTCTGTATGACCAACCATGGTGTACAAATGGAGATCGGTCCACAAGCGACTGCTTCAATCACCTTTATTGCCAATAAACCCGGCGTGCAGTGGTATTACTGTAACTGGTTCTGTCATGCGCTACACATGGAAATGCGTGGTCGTATGCTGGTTGAAGCGTAGCGTTAATAAAGGCGATAAGGCTTAGACCACAATAGGTATAGGTCTTATTAAATAACAGAGAGTCGCACAGCAAAGACTCTCTGTTATTATCTTTTTATGACTGAAAGAGAATGTTAATGGCTAAAAGTGCATTTACCGTATTTACATGGTTTATATTATTGATCTGTTTGCCGTTGGCTGCTTTGGCGAAAAACATTCATGTTACGCCTGATGACGATCTCCAAGCCTCATTAAACGGTGCTGATGGTGGTGATGTTGTCATTATTGCCGCAGGCGAATACATAGGTAATTTTATCGTTAACAAACGCATTACTGTTACTGGTGAAATAGGGACTGTGACGGGTAAAAATAATGTTGTGATTAATGCCAGCGGTAGCGGTCATGGTATTGAGTTACGTAATTCAAATATCACCATTAAAAACCTGACCATTAACAATTGGGGAAATGACTTAACAGAGCAGAACTCAGGTATTTATAGCGATAAAAAATCCACTGACATCACAGTGCAAGGTAATACGTTAACGGGTGATGGCTTCGGTATTTGGATCCAACGTAGCCAAAATGTATTAATCAAGAATAATAGTGTGACGGGTAATGCCGCATTACGCACCTCAGATCGTGGTAATGGTATTCAGCTTTCTATGGTAAAAAAAGCCTTAGTAGAAGGCAATACGGTAAGCGAAACACGTGATGGCTTGTATATTATTTCCAGCCAAGAAAATGAACTTAGAAACAATACCCTGCATGATCTGCGTTTTGGTATCCACTATATGTATTCACATAATAACAAGGTATTGAATAATTTTTCATATAACGCCCGAGTGGGTTATGCCTTAATGAGCTCACGTAAATTAACTGTATCAGGTAACCGCAGTTTGAATACCGAAGACTATGGATTTTTACTCAACTTCATTACTTTTTCAGAAATTTCCAATAATTACATAAAAGATGTTTGGACCAAACCTGAAAACAAGGTATTAGGACGTGATGGTAAAGGATTATTCATCTACAACTCAGGTTACAACACCATAAAATTCAATACTGTTGATACCGCTGAAATTGGCATTCATTTAACCGCGGGTTCAGAGCATTCAAAGGTATACGGTAACAACTTTATTAATAACCCTATCCAAGTGAAATACGTATCTAACAAACGCCAAGAATGGAGTGTTGAT
The DNA here is from genome assembly GCF_015082335.1 of Moritella sp. F3. Classification (NCBI taxonomy): domain Bacteria; kingdom Pseudomonadati; phylum Pseudomonadota; class Gammaproteobacteria; order Alteromonadales; family Moritellaceae; genus Moritella; species Moritella sp. F3. The sequence goes on from NZ_BLRL01000003.1 coordinate 106,721, forward strand.
GGTATCGGTAATTACTGGAGCAACTATCTAGGCTGGGATCTTGATGGTGACGGCAAAGGTGATACTGTATTTGAGCCCAATGACGGTATTGATAAGATGATATGGGAATATCCTGAAGCGAAAGTGTTACTCGATAGTCCGGCGGTATTGCTATTACGTTGGGTGCAAAATCAATTTCCGATATTAAAACCCGGCGGTGTAAAAGATAGTCACCCATTAATGACCCCGAGTAGTATTCACAATACGTCCACAAAAATTAGCGAGGCAACAGACTCATTATGACCTCTTCAATTGTAGCAATGACCAATGTCAGTAAGCATTTTCAGCAATTAAAAGCGTTAAATAATATCTCATTACAGCTTGCCGAAGGGGAAGTTTTAGGGCTGTTTGGTCACAACGGTGCTGGCAAAACAACCATGATGAAAATCATCTTAGGTATTGAAAAAGCCAGCGGTGGTGACGTCGCTATTTTTGGTCGTGATCCGCAATCCAAGCAAGCGTGGCAAGACCGTCGTCACATCGGTTACTTACCTGAAAACGTTAGTTTTTATGATCACCTAACCGGTGTCGAAGTATTGAGTTACTTTGCCAAGTTAAAATCGGTGCCACGCCGACAAGTTACTGAATTGTTGACGTTAGTGGGACTGAACCATGCGATGAATCGCCAGGTAAAAACCTACTCTAAAGGCATGCGACAACGGTTAGGACTTGCGCAAGCTTTTCTTGGTGAGCCTAAATTGTTGTTACTTGACGAGCCTACAGTCGGCTTAGACCCCACTGCGACGCAAGAATTTTATCACTCTGTCGATAGTTTAAAGCAGCGTGGTGCTAGCATTATTTTATGCTCACATGTATTACCTGGTGTTGAGCAACATATCGAACGGGCGATGATCTTATCGGGCGGGCAAGCTATTGCGATTGGCAGTTTGGCGCAGTTACGTGAGCAAGCCTGTTTACCTGTGATTATTCAGACGCAAGGTATTGCTGCGCAATTAAATGCTGACCCGTTATTAAGCGGTTTCATTAAAGGCGACGGCAGTTTGCATGTGCAGGAACATGAAAAGATCAATGTGTTAAAGCAAGTTATGTCATATGACGGGCTGACTGATATAAGTGTAGAAGCCGCCAGTTTAGAGGTGTTGTATCAGTATTATTTATCTCATGCCGCTGCTATTAAAGGCATGTCTGGTACTCGTGCTAGCGTCATTCAAGGCTTATCCAATGCCATCGCCACGACGACAGCAATCAATGAAGGAGTCGCATCATGAATGCTATTTTAGCGGTTGCCAGTAAAGAGTTTCAAGATGGTTTAAGAAACCGCTGGTTCGTGTCAATTACGGCGGTGTTCGCCATTTTATCGTTAGGCTTGAGTTATTACGGTGCTGCAGCCTCTGGCGGAGAAGGGGGCGCTTCGCTGTCTTCAACAATTGCTAGTTTGTCTAGTCTGGCAGTGTTTTTGATCCCGCTCATTGCGTTGTTACTGAGTTACGACAGTTTTGTCGGTGAGCAGGAAGCGGGTACCTTATTGTTGTTACTGACATATCCGCTGAGTAAAGGGCAGTTGTTATTTGGCAAGTTTGTTGGTCAAGGCGCGATTATCACCTTAGCGACCGTACTGGGGTTTGGTAGTGCCGCGGTTATGATTGGTTTTCAATCTGGATTTGATGGTGTATTTGCTGCTTTTGGATTATTCATTGTTACCGCCACCTTGCTGGGGCTGGTATTTATCAGTGTGGCTTACGTCATCAGCATTGCTGTTAATGAAAAATCTAAAGCCGCAGGTATCGCCTTATTGGTGTGGTTTTTCTTTGTATTGGTTTTTGATTTGGCGTTGCTGGCGGCATTAGTGGGCGTGGACGATGGGCTGACCCAGCAGGGATTAGTCAATGTGATGATGTTTAATCCTGCCGATGTGTTTCGCTTGATTAACCTAGCGGCGCTCGATAGTGGCGATGTAAATGGCGTGATTGCAGTGGCAATTAACTCCAGCCAGTCTATCACCGTATTAATGACAATCATGGTAGCGTGGGTATTCGTGCCTTTGACAGTGGCGAGAGTCGTCTTTGCCAATAAAAACCTGTAGCTATTCTTAACGTTTTATGTATAACCAAGATTTTATTCATAATCAACATGATAACCCAAACTCTAAATCGCATTAAATTAATGAAGGAATATCTATGTTTAACTCGAAACTAAAAGTGTTGTCTCTCGGTTTATTTCTGGCATTTTCTGTCGGCTGCAGTGAACCAACAGAGCAGCAAGTCATGGTGCAACAAGCAGTAAAGATTGAACAAGCGGATAGCTGTCATTTATGTGGCATGACAATCAGTAACTTCCCTGGGCCTAAAGGCGAAAGTTATACCGCCAACCAAGACAATATTAATAAATTTTGTTCTACGCGGGATCTGTTTGGCTTTATTCTACAGCCTGAAAACAAACGCCAAGTGAAAGAAGTGTTTGTGCATGACATGAGTAAATCCCCTTGGGGTCAACCGAACGATGAGCATTTTATCGATGCTAAAGCAGCTTGGTTTGTCATCGGCTCAAGTAAAAAAGGCGCGATGGGGCAGACGTTAGGTAGTTTTAGTGCTAAATCAGATGCGGAGATTTTTGTGCAGGAATTCGGTGGCCAACTGTATACATTCGATGACATAACGCTTGCAGATCTTTAACTAAAACGGGTGTAAAGGCTGGGAGTTGTAGTCATCATAAGAAACACACAAACAGATCCATTGTTATGTGTGTTTTTAGCGTGTATCGCTACACGCTATATCGCTTCATTAAACGTTACACAACAACGTATTGTTTTGCTTGTCTTGCTTCAACGATATATCTTCTTTTTAATTTCTTAGCCATGTCTGGAGTTAGATCAGAATGTAATAATTCTAATGTACTTTGGCCTTTACTTTTTAAGTATGCTGCAACTAATGGACGTGTTGGGTCTGCGTGACCTTTTGCCCACTCGTAGCTTTTAATTGCGTTTGCTGGTGGTGTTTTCTTTGCTGCGATATAAACACTGCCATCAGGAAAAGATACGCGGTAAATATTGATCATTTTTGTCTCACTTTATTCTTCGTCATCAAAATACTAAATTTTATCGCCATAGTATGACAGCTTTTAGGGTGTTAAACATAATTACTTGGTTCTAGCACCGAAGCAATTGGTTAATTGACTACTTATTTAATGTACTCGGTATTAATGTTGATGGATGAAACGCTGATGCTTTAAGCAGTTGGCTTGATTGTATAGGCCTAAACTTGATTATGTTGGTAAGCCCCTTTAAATTTAGTATATTAATTGTTAATTTAAACGGATGAGTATTAATAACTTATATTTAAATAATAAATACGTAATTTCAAAGGTTTATAGATTATGAATCAAGCAATTAAATATACAACGATCGCGGCATGGAGTTTATCTATCGCTAATGCGCTAGATGCGAGAGGGTTTAATCCTAATGAGGTGTTTAAAAATGCTGGTATCTCATTAACGGATATACAGGATGACCCGAATTCCTTGCTTGATATAAAACAGATGACGGCATTGTGGAAAGAAGTCGCACTGATCACGCAGATGCCACACTTTGGCCTGATTGTCGGTCAATACTCAAATATAAAAAAGAATCATATTTATAATCACCTTATCAAAAAGTCGGACTCTTTGCTGCAAGTCCTTGAAGGCTTGCCGAGTTATTACGGTAAGTTAAGTAATTCAGTGTGTCTTACGTTGAATAATACCCCGCATTTACTGGGCGTAACTATCTCACCACTGGAAGGTGTTGAAATCAGTGATATGTCTATTGATGCGTTTTTCTCTTCTTTTGTCAGTATCATTAATGACTTTGTTGATTCCGATTCGTTTATACATCACGTTGATTTTGTGCGTAATAAGCCTAAAAGTACACGTCCTTGGTCAGATAGTTTTAACTGTGAGACCAAGTTTGCTCAGGAAGTTAATTGTCTGTGGTTGAATAAATCTGTGTTAACGCAGTTCTCAGTAAAAAGCCTCATGCTTGAAAAGAAAATGGCCATTAATTCTGACCTCGATAAAATGTCATTAACTGAAAAGATTGAGCGCCTTATACACAGTTCAATTGCTCATAGTGAACCGACTCTGGACGAAATCGCGGTGATGTTAAACATGAGTGTGCGTTCAATTAGTCGTAGTTTGAAAGAAGAAGGTTTGAGTTTTAGAGATATCTTAAAGCACAAGCGCCAAGAATTGGCAGTACATTATTTGACGAAAACAGAAGAGCCAATCTTAATCATTTCAGAAAACTTAGGTTATAAAAATATGGGTAACTTTACCCGCGCATTCCAAGCCTGGTTCGGCCAATCGCCGTCGCAATACCGTGAAGATCATCGTAAACAATTATCGTAAAAATAAGTTCATTGACAGCGCGCTTAGATTCAAATACTAAGTGGGCGCAAAATGATAAACAGCTTGTTAATAAGTTGTGATACCTTGTCATTATCATAACTACTAATGGCTAGATGGACATGTTTAATAAAAAGAACTTAAGCAGACGTATTCAAAACACGATCTACAACAATTGTAATTTAAAGAAACACTTACCATTAGCAGTTATTGCTTCAGGTAGTTTATTTTTAGCTGCTTGCGGACAAAGCGATGATGAGAAATTCGCGAGCACTAACCCAGATAAATACGGTTTTACGCCAGCCTCTGAATATACCACTGAACTGAATCAATCAGTATTAGAAGAACTTCCTTTCGAAAACAAGCAAGATTTTACCGATGCTAACCGTGGCTTTATTGCAACTCTGCCAGAGTTTGTTGTTAAGTACACAGATGGCACAACAATCATGGATTTGTCTGCTTATGACTTTATTAATGGGCAAGCGCCAAACAGTGTCAACCCAAGCCTGTGGCGCCAAGCTAAACTAAACAATATCAATGGTCTGTTTAAAGTAACGGAAGGCATTTACCAAATTCGTGGTTTCGATTTGGCCAATATGACAATCATTGAAGGTAAATCCGGTTGGATCATTGTTGATCCGCTAACAACGTCAGAAACGGCGAAAAAAGCCCTCGATTTTGTGAATAAGCAACTGGGCTACCGCCCTGTATCGACCATCGTATTTACCCATAGCCACATGGATCATTTTGGTGGTGTGAATGGATTACTTGAAGCGGCTGGTAATGATGTTGCAGATATTGAAGTAGTTGCTCCGGGTGGCTTTATGGAAGAAGCGACCAATGAAAATATCATTGCTGGTCCTGCAATGAGTAAACGTGCAAGTTATATGTATGGTAATTTATTACCACGCTCAGAAAGGGGCCACGTTGATGCAGGTCTAGGTAAAGCAGTCCCATTTGGCACTTTCAGTATCTTAGCGCCAACGTTAACGGTTAGTAGTAATGAAACACAAATTATTGATGGTGTTGAATTTGAATTCCAAATCGTCTCTGGCACAGAAGCGCCATCGGAATTCACCTTCTACTTACCAGCAATGAAAGCATATTGTGGTGCCGAAATGGTATCTAAGACGATGCATAACTTGTATACCCTACGTGGTGCACATGTACGTGATGCTGTGTTGTGGAGTAAGTCGATTGATGAAGCCATTGAAGAACAAAAAGAAGCTGATATTTACTTTGGCTCTCACCACTGGCCTGTCTGGGGACAAGATAATATCAATGAATTCTTGGTGACTCAGCGAGATACTTACCAATATATTCACGATCAGTCTGTACGTATGATGAATGCAGGTTTAACACCGAAAGAAATTGCTGAAGAAATCGAAATGCCACCAAAACTGGCTAATACTTTCTCTAGCCGTGGTTATTACGGTACAGTGAAACATAATGCTAAAGCCATTTATCAGGCTTATCTTGGTTGGTACGATGCAAACCCTGTTAACTTAGATCCATTACCTGAATATGAATCTGCGGCTAAGTATGTGAAATTAATGGGCGGTGCAGAAGCGGTTATCATTAATGCACAAGCGGCTTATGATAAAGGTGAATACCGTTGGAGTGCTGAGCTATTAAACCACCTTGTGTTTGCAGATGCTGACAATAAAGCTGCAAAAGAATTACTTGCGAGTAGTTATGATCAGTTAGGTTATCAAGCTGAATCAGCGCCTTGGCGTGATGTTTACTTATCTGGAGCCTACGAGTTACGTCATGGTGCGGCAGACAAAGTGATCGACTTAGCATCGATGAAAGTGATTATGCTAGAAACGCCAGTTGATAAGTTCTTTGAAAGTATGGCTGCGCGATTGATTGGTCCTGAAGCATTTGGTGAAGAGTTTACGTTGAACATTAATTTCACTGATTTAGATAAAAACTATGTGTTAAAACTTGATAACGCCGTATTACGCCATGAACTTGCGCCTAAAGATAAGGCTGCGGATGCAACACTAAACATTAGCCATGAGTTGTTTATTGATTTGGTTATTGGTGTAGCAGGCGTATCTGAAGTATTACTTTCAGATGACTTGAGTATTGAAGGCAGTAAACTTGGTTTAGTTAACTTCTTCTCATTACTTGATCAACCTGAAGGTGTGTTTAATATCGTTACACCTTAATTGGGTGTTGATGAAAAAGTAATTGGGTAAGTAAAAGCACGCTATTTATAGCGTGCTTTTTTTATGTATTTAGTCTGTCACGATGGCTTTTTGTCGTTCAGAATTTAATTAGCGTAGTGTTTTTGAGAAAAACTCATCAAGCTTAGTAACCGCTTGGTTGACGTATTTCTCTTGGTCATAAAGGTCGAAGTGTTGCGCACCATCAATTTTAAATAGTTCTGCATCTTTACCTGCTTCAAGGCCTCGTGTTACAGCTACTTCACTAAAGTAAGCTGACAGTGCTTCCGTACCAACAATCGCTAGGAATGGCGTATCACCAATTAGCTTCATGTTTTCTGATGGGTTATAGGCATAACGCGTATCCAATGACATCGCTGCTCGCAGTGGCGTGTAGTTCACCGCTGCTGCACCACGCTCAGGATTACGGTAATAGTCAGCTGCTCGAACCCAAAACTCGTTCATTGTTTTGGCCTTTTCAGCTGACGGAATACCATCAACTAAAACAACTTCACCTGTTTCATAGTATTTTTGGCGTGCATCGCTCGCCATTTGAATTTGTTGACGGTATTGCTCGATTGGGTCGCCAGTGAGTTGATCCATGTACTGGGTTGCACCGCCCATGCCATAATCAGTAAAATCAACAAAACCACTGACTGTCGCCACTGAATCTAAACGCGTGTCTTGTGTTGCTACTTGTATACTGTAACCAGCGCCAGAACAAATACCGAGTTCACCCACTCGTTCTGGATCTACGCCAGGGAAGTTACTTAAGAAAGTGATGGCATTCTTAATGTCTTCAACTTTCATTGGTGCGTTTTCCATGCCGCGAGGATAACCGCCACTTGCACCGTATGTGCGGTGGTCGAATGCTAACGTAATGTAACCTTCCTTCGCCATTTTCTCTGCATAAATACCAGCCGTCTGCTCTTTAACACCACTTGCAGGCGTGATAACAACAATCGCAGGGTAGCTCTTATTTGCATCATAGTGAGGAGGTAAGAATACGTTACCTGCGACACGTACATTTTCACTTAAAAAAGATACTTTGTTCTTGCCCTGCTGATATTCAGCACCAAGGAAGGTATCAGCCATGACAGGGGTTGCACTAAGCATCGCTGCTGCTACTAAAGATAGACTAATTGATTTAAGCTTTTTCATTTTATTCTCCAATTAAATTCAGGCTGTTTTGAAAACAAGACGAATTATATGGAGAGTTTCATTGTTGATATATAGCTGGTAATGCAAATCTGTGTTGAGTATAACTCAACAATAAATATAACTTATACTCTCTAATTTGTGCTACTTAGGGCTGCCTTATTTGAAATCGATCAATATAAATCGGCTTCAAAGCGCTGCTTGATAAAATTAATAAATGTTCTGAGCCGCTTAGGTTGATATTTATCTCTATGGTATACAGCTGAAAATAAAACGGAGGGTATATGCCATTGAGGTAGAATTTCGACTAGTTCCCCGTCACGTATCGCATCACGACAATACATGCGAGGCACTCGGATAATACCGTTTCCTATTAGCGCATTGGTAATAAGTGCATGGCCGTTCTTCGTAACTAAATGCCCCTCGACGGTAACATCAAGCTGTTCATTTTGATCTTCAACTGATTGGAAACTCCAACGCTTAACAGAGCCTGTAAGACATCGATGATCACCCAGCTCTTTAGGGTGTTCAGGGTTACCGTATTGCTTGATATAGCTTGGGCTTGCCAGCGTTATGATCTCGATATCCATTAATTTCTTGGCAATAAAGCCTGAATCCTCTAGCTGTCCCATACGAAAAGCAATATCAAAATCGTCTTGGATCAAGTCTATTCGATGGCTACTAAAATCGAGGTGAACTTGGATATACGGGTATTCCAGCATAAAGTCAGCAAGGTACTTAGATATGATACTTTCACCAATATAACCCCCTACACAACTCACTCTAATAAGTCCACGCACCTCTTCGGTATCATCGACTGCTGCAATCAAGGCTTGATCTATTCCGTTGATGGATTTCTCACACTCTTGATAAAGGCGTTCACCTGCTTGAGTTAGCTTCAAACTACGCGTGGAGCGAGTAAGCAGTGTCACGCCCATTTGTTTTTCAAGCGAACTTATTTGCCGGGACACATGAGAGCGAGAAACGGATAAGGCTTCAGCGGCTTTAGTGAAATTACCCAATTGAGCAATAAGCACAAAAGATCGAATATCCGCTAGGTTGACGTTGTTTATCATTAATGATCCTCTCACTTTATTTGTCATCACACTGCAACAGTAAATCAACTATAACGCTATATATCAACAAAAGGGCATGTTTTATTATTCTCTGCATTGAAACACATCGTCAATATCAGACACACTTGGAGAATATAACGTGGCAATTCAAACGCTAAATCCTTACACCAACGAACTTGAAAAGAGTTTTGATGCTATCTCTGACGTAGAGATTAAACTTGCGATCAATAGTTCTCATTCTGCGTTTCTAGATTGGCGAAATACCTCTGTCGAGGAGCGTGCTCAACTGTTGTTGAACGTTGCTGATTTACTCGAAAAAAATGCAAGTCACTATGCTGCATTGATGACCAAAGAAATGGGCAAACTGTTTCGTGAAGGCATTGAGTGGGAAATTCCTAACTGTGTAGATATGTGTCGCTACTATGCCCAACATGCTGCAGAGTTCCTAAAACCTCAAGCAATCGAGCATGTACAAGCAGGCAAAGCACATATTGAGAGCTTACCTATGGGGGTTATTTTCGGGATTATGCCGTGGAACTTCCCATTTTATCAAGTAATTCGCTTTGCGGTTCCAAACCTGATGGCCGGTAATACAGTGCTATTTAAACACGCATCTAATGTCCCACAGTGTGCGATTGCACTTGCTGAACTCTTTGAAGAAGCAGGTTTTCCAAAAGGTGTTATCACCAACCTATTAATGTCAGCATCTCAATCTGAGCTGGTTATTAGCGATAAACGTGTTCAAGGTGTATCACTGACAGGCAGTGAACGCGCAGGCTCTGCGGTAGCGGCACTAGCAGGTAAATACCTTAAGAAAGTGGTGATGGAGTTAGGTGGCAATGATCCATTTATTGTCCTGGCTGATGCTGATGTTGAAAAAGCGGCAGACATAGCTTTAATTGCTAAGATGTTCAATTCTGGCGAGGTATGTACCGGGGCTAAGCGATTTATCATTGCTGAAGAAGTTTACGATGAATTTATGTCATTGTTTACTCAAAAAATGGCAGCAATGAAAGCCGGCGACCCAATGGATATGACCACTGAGTACGCACCGCTTGTTAGCGAGAAAGAGTGTCAGTCATTACTTGAACAGATTCAAAATGCGGTAACAGAAGGTGCAACCTTAGTCACAGGTGGAGAGCGAGAGTCATTAGCGGGTGCATGGCTGAAACCGACAATACTGACTGATGTTACTGAAGAGATTAGCATCTTTGACCGTGAGTTATTCGGACCTATTGCTGTTATTTACAAAATTGCATCAGAAGAAGAGGCTATCGCGCTAGCAAACAACAGCGCTTACGGCCTGAGCTCTGCAATCATATCTCGTGATGAAGACAAAGCCCGCGCTATCGCTTCACAACTAGAAACCGGCGTTTCATTTATCAATAGCCACACGATTTCAGAACCTTGTTTACCGTTTGGTGGCGTGAAAAATTCTGGATTTGGACGAGAACTAGGCCGAGCGGGAATGGATGAGTTTGTAAATAAAAAACTCGTACGTTCACTTTAATCTATCAAGTAGGTAAGTAAAAGCACGCTCGCTAGCGTGCTTTTTTGTGTCATTTAATTTGTTATGTTTAATTTGTGACACGATCAAGCATGCTCATTAACTTATCACCATCCACACTGTGTATATTTGTCGTGTAGTAATCTAGGCTATATTCTATATTTAACGAAAAATATAAGCTTTGTTTAAGGTGGACTTTTATTGCTTTCTCAATCTCGAGACTTAAATTCTGGGTGAATGCTTTATCTCGATGAGGCTTTGTTAATAATGATACTGTCACGAGTATGTGCGAGTATTTATATTGAGAACAAGGATAAGCTCTTGATTTACATTCGCCAGCGCTGGCATCTTTTCCATTGATAATACTTTCGACATCATTAAAAATAGTATCAACATTAATGTTTAAATTATCAGAATATTTAATTTCTACATGAGGCATATAAATCGATTCCCTTAACGTATGAGTTTATTATCCAACAATACGTATAGCGTAAATGTGCATTTTATTTCATTACGATAAACACTACCAAATATAAGATTTATTATAAATAGATAATGGTGAATAGCGGTGATAAATAATAAAGCTAAGGTATGTTTCAGCCATAAAAAAGCACGTCATAAGACGTGCTGATTAGTTTCATATTAAGCGATGAATGACTAGAAAGTGTAATTAACCTTAATACCGAACGTGCGCTCAGGTCCAAATACGCCAATCACGGGGCCTGATGTTGCCCCTGAGCCATAGCCATAACCGTACTTAGCAAGGGTATATTCTTCATCAAATAAATTTTTAGCCCACAGGTTCACTGCAAGTTCACCTGTCTTAAGCGGGATCTCAGCCAGTGTTAGGTCTAAGTTTATCAATGAAAAACTGTCATTTTCTAAGATGTCTAAGCCATTATTACTGCTGTAAAAGGCGCCACGATAAATATTGGTTAGCAATACTGTTGGTTGGCCAAAGTCAGTTTTATCAAAGCGGTAAATAAATGACGTTAAGATAGTCTGTTCTGGTGCTTGCGGGATAGCATCTGGCACATCGCGGGTTATTGGGTTAATGTCCGTTTCGCCAGAAATTCGTGATTTAACTTCATCTCTGTGGCTGTATTCATCGTATTCCATTTGTAGGTATGAATAGTTAAATTTAACCATGGCATTCTTAGATAGGAAGGCGAACAAATCTAGATCTACACCATATGAATGGGCTCTCTGTACATTGTAGGTATCCACCATAGTCGGGTGTACACGATTGGATGTATTCGCTTGGTGGTTCTTAATATCATTATAGAAAGCAACGGCGTTTAACTGCAGTGCTCGATTGGCGAAATTACCTTGAAAACCGATGTCGTAAGTCATCATGGTTTCTTCATCAAAGCCATTTTCGAAATTGTCTACACCAGCAAGGGCATTAAAGCCACCTGGGTTCCAGCCTTTACGTACAGAAGTATAGATATTCTTTTCACGGCCAACTTCATAATTTAATTTAATCGATGGTAATAACATTTGGAATGACGCTGAGCTTTCAATATAAACGTCATCGATATCATTACCTGCGCCAGCATTACCTAATGCTCCTGGGCATAGAGCTGTCACTAAGGCCCCTGCGAATTGATTCAGTGGGTTTTGTGGATTGACGATAGCGCCACCTGTTGGGGCGAATTGGCAATTGCCATCATATTGTTTATTCGCGTTAACATTAACCCACTCTTGGCGTAACCCGGCGGTGATAGTGAATTTATTATCGAGGATTGCAGGAATGAAACTTGCCTCACCATAAACCGCAATATTTTCTAATTCCCCTTGAGTTGAAGTGGCAAAACTGGATGTTTGTGTACCTTGATACAAATCACCAGGATTAACCGTCATCCCATTAGGTAAAGTATAATCAGTGTTATTCACATAACGCTCGTTGTCGGCATAGGCTGTCGAATCACTGTCCTCGCTGTAATATAAAGTGCCAAGGTTAAAGTTAATGCGATCGTTAACAGCGCTGCTGCTTAAACGAAATTCTTGTGACCATTGGCTAACATCTAAAGTACCACCTGCGATAGATTCTTGAGTGCCAATAACTGCATCGGTATTACCATCTGACATTCTGTAAGAGCTAATAGATTCAAATTTAGTACGCTCGTTAAATTGCCATTCAACACCAAAACGATGACCTTGTGCTGTATGGTCATTGCTGTCTTCTAAGTATAAATCCGTTGAGGTTTGGCGATCTTCATTCGCATCGCCAGGGTTTAAGCTATCACTGGCTAATAACTGGATGTAAGGACTGAGATAATCGGCATCAGAATAGTCGTAAGCGTAATCGACGGTGAGGTGTTTATTGGGTGTCCAGCGAAATGCAGCTGTAACTGCACTGGTATCAATATCACCAAAGTTACCGGTAGCTTTTTCGCTGGTGGATGTGATCGCGCCTTCACGACTAAAACTGGAAATGCTAAAGCGGCCACTAAGGGTGTCGCTCAACGGGATGTTAATCATAGTTTTTGATTTTAGTTCGTTTTGACTACCCACTGAAAATTGTTGTTGGAGTTCAAATTCGTCGGTTGGTTTAACTGATACATAGTTAACACTGCCGGCTAATGCGTTACGACCGGTATTGGTTGTTGGCCCTCGGCTATAGACAACATCATCAAGGTCAACGACGTCAGCGGCTAAGCCAACGGTTCTTCCCATGTAAACACCATCATGGTTGATGGTGACTGCACTGTTTTTTGTTGCTTGTGTATCTAGGCTTGAAAAACCACGAATAAACACAGCCCTGTTGGCTTTAGTGGTAGGCAAGGGGGCAAGGTTTATTTCTGGGATCTCAGTTTTATTTTTGGCAGTGGCTGTTTTAGCGATTGTGTTCATTGAAGAAATAGCTGCGACTTCTTGCGTAAATGTAATTGATTTCGGCTCACTTGCTACTTCCTCAGCAAATGATGTTACCGGTAATAAAGCACTTATAATTACCGGCGTTATTGAGCTAATGTTTGATTTAATCATAAAGACCTATCCTTGGATTAACATTTATTTAACGACAACGGAAAGGTATCACAGCAAATACGTATATTATTTATCATTTCACGCCATATGTAACAGGTTGTTCTTTTTCGATAAGAACTTAGTGTATTAATTATTATTTTATATCAGTAGTTTAATGATATTTAATTTTATGTTTTTGAAATAAGAGACAGTGCGTCATGGTTGGCGTTAAATGATAAATCCATTGTTATAGAGCTGTGATATCTTGAACCTGTTTTCAATCATTCATACTCATCACTAAGGAATAAATTCATGGATACGAATACAAAATTTCGATTAACAGCACTGGCTGCTGTCGTTACACTGTCGACATTGATGGCTGGTTGCTCGATGATTAATACTGATGCAGATCCGAAAGCGCTTCCTGAATATAAACTGACTGATTGGAAACCTGTTGGCGTACCAAACGCTGGACCTATAAGTGATACGGTTCCGGTTCTCAATACCTTTCATACTATGCATGGCAGTATTAATAATACCGACCAGCTGATGATTGCAACTGCGCCTGAGCAAGAGCTAGCTTGGGTTGCTGAAACTCAGTTTTATGTCCCTGAAGGTCCGTCGATTGACCAGCAAGGCAACTTGTATTTCAGCCCTTTTCGCCCTAATGAAGATGTAAGCCTTGTTGCTCTTGATGGCAAGACGGGTGAGCGCCGTTGGACATTACCTGCACATGGCGATATAAGTGGCTCTGGTGCAACCTTAATCCTAAACTCACCTGAGCATAAACAAGAAGTTATTTATCATTCCACTTATCAAAATATTTGGGCTGTGACAACGGATGGCGACATTCTATGGACTAAAAAAACGGGCTTAACATGGGATACAGATGAAAGTGCCTCTCCTCATGCCTGGGGGGTTAATTTTGTACCCGGTTTAAACGCATTGAGCGTGGTGACGGGCAACGGTAAAATAATGTTATTTGATCGTTTAACAGGCGATGCATTATTAGCTGAAGCATTTGATTTACCGGGTTCACCGGCAGTGAATAATTTAGATGCGCGTCCACCTGGGTTTGTGCGTAGCTGGGCTGATGAAGCCGCGGCAGAGCAATTTGGTAAACCAAAAAATGGGGACGGATTATTCACTACGATCACTGATATTATTTTTGGCGGTGGTCGTGAAGTAACCAATTTTTATGCCAGTGATCCGATTTCGAATCGTTTGTACGTAGCAGCTACAGCCCCTGATGAACTTGATGGCACCAAAGATAATATCTCTGAACTTGGCGCCTTGTATGCGTTAGATATTGTAGCGACGACAGAAGGTCAGTATAAATTAGACATTGCAGGCCGTTTTGATTTTGATGGCGGTACCGGGGCAACACCATCGGTGAGTAACGATGGTCAAAAAATATTTACCACAGATGATCACGGCAATATCATCGCGCTTTCTCGTGATTTAACCGAAATTTGGCGAGTTAATGTGGGTGAGAAAATTGCTGCATCACCAGCAATCGGCTCTGATAATGGCGAAATTTATGCGATCACTATGCATAAGATTGTCAAACTACAAGATAACGGTGATTCAGGTGAGTTAGTTTGGAATGCCAATCTTGATATGTTCCCTGACTTTAATTCAATTAATGCCTTAACACCGACAATTACTGCCAATGGTGTTGCTGTGAGTATCGGTGCCGTTAAAAGCTATGGCAGTGTGGATTTAATGGTCGGTGTAGGTTTCGGGTTACTTGATAAAGACACGGGTAATGTGATCAGCTTTGTTGAGGGGGCGGAAGAATCAATTGCAGTGACTGTAGTCGCGCCTGATGGTGGCTTTGCCATTGGTCATTCACCAACACGCCGCTTAGCAGCGAAAGGCATATTAGGGGATAATTCAGATGCTATTATTGGCGGTATTGCCCGTTATGTGCCGACTAATCCGGAATTAGTTGCCCGTGATGCGGTTTGTATGGCGGTACGTTATAGTGAGCGTCAGCAAAGTTACAGCAAGGCAGGTAATGAACATGCTTATCAATGGGATCACAAGCAGATACAAGTATTAGTTAATCAAGCTGAAAATGCGTTGGGGCGCGAACTTGGTGACTTAACTCAAGAGTGTGAAACATTAACTGTACAGTTAGATAAAGCCGACAATACAGCTGCATAATACTTATATACCAAGCTACTTCAAATGGACAATCAGCAAATCAAATGAAGGGTATATTAAACATTAAATGATTGAGCGATGATTACAGTTTTAGTAATCATCGCTTTTTTTATGGGAAAAGATGATGTTAATAAGGAAACGAATAGTAATTTATATTAGACTCGGGGACATATATTAGAGTGTTGAGTTAACTCACGGAGTAATAATGGCTTTTTATGATAAACCAGCTGAAATGTCAGCGTTTAATGCAAAGTTTGAAGCACAGAAAATAGCCTTTGCACCCGTTGCATTTCAGGTAGCACGCTGCCTATTAAAATTTGGTATTTTAAAAGCGGTGGATGATTCTGGTAAACAAGGCATCAGCTTATCAGCATTGACAGACAAGCTTGATACCAGTGAATACGGTATCAGTGTATTGCTCGATATGGGACTAAGCATGGGGCTAGTATGGCAGCAAAATGACAACTTCATTTTAGATAAAGTGGGTTATTTTTTGCTTAACGATGATATGGCGTTAAAGAATCTCGATTTTACCCACCATGTTTGTTACCAGGGTCTGTTTGATTTAGATAAAGCCATTGAAACCGGTACGCCAGCTGGCCTGCATGTATTTGGTGATTGGAAAACAATTTACCCTGGACTAAGTCAACTACCGGAAGAAGCAAAGCGCAGTTGGTTTGAGTTTGATCACTATTATTCAGATCATGCCTTTCCTGAAGTACTGGCATTATTGTTTGAACACAAGCCAAAACATATATTAGATGTGGGCGGTAATACCGGTAAATGGTCATTAGCATGTACCAAACATGATGCTGACATTAATGTGACAATTATGGATTTACCGGGACAGTTAAATGTTGCGCTAGCAAATGCTAAAGCGGCCGGTGTTGCAGATCGCGTACACGGCCATGAAACCGATTTACTCGATGAAAGCCGCACTTTCTTTGATGGTGCAGATACCATTTGGATGAGTCAGTTTCTAGATTGTTTCAGTAAAACTGAAATTTTAAGTATTCTTAAGCGCGCTGCAGATGTGATGACTGCCGATAGCCGTTTATACATCTTAGAAACATACTGGGACAGACAACCTTATGAGGCTGGCGCTTATTGCGTTAATGCGACATCTATCTATTTTACGGCTATGGCGAATGGCAATAGTCGTATGTATCACTCAAAAGACATGATGCGTTTGATTCAAGAAGCGGGTTTGTATGTTGATCAAGATACCGATGATCTTGGTCTCGGACATACGCTGTTAGCCTGTAAGAAGAAATAGCAATACTAAAAGACGATTATAAAAAGTAAAGCAATGGGATATTTTGTAAGCGAAAGTAAGCGTTGTTAATTGCTGGGTTTACAATCAAATAGCCATTATCATACGATATAGTAGCATAAAACATCTTTTGTAACATGTTGATAAATAGTGTTATTACTATTTAGTTATTGATTTGTTATTAATGATTAATTAAAATGGCGGCATATTAATTGTCGCCATTTTTGTTTTAGGAGAAACCATTGCTGTTACATCTAGAAAGTATTAACGCTTGGTCAACTTTCGACGCTGAAAAAGCGAATCATACTGGCGATAATAAAACCAATACACCAGCTTGGCCAAAACTCGAATTTGTACCATCGATGCAGCGCCGTCGTTTAAGTCCTTTCGCTAAAATTGCACTTTATACCGCTGAAAATGCGCTTTCTACACCTTCTCCATCTGTTGAAACAGCAGAACAAGCGGCACAAATTGATATTGTGTTTTCCAGTCGTCATGGTGATTTGCATAAAACCGCGGAACTATTAACAGAATTAAGCGCAGACCAAGATATTTCTCCAACTGCGTTCAGTACTTCGGTACATAATGCGGTACCGGGTTTATACAGTATTCTCAAACAGAACAAGCAAGCTATCAATGCCATATCGGCGGGGAAAGATAGCTTCTTTTATGCGTTGGTTGATGCGTACGCACGGCTTAAGTCAGGGCGCTCTAATAAACTCCTAATAGTCCATGTTGACCGTCAGTTACCTGAATTGTATTCACCGTTTGCAGATGAACAACAAGTTGATCATGCGGTTGCTATGGTGGTTACGTCGGCACTTACGCCTGCGACAATCGCTAGTATCGATATGAATTTCAACGCATCTATTGATATTGAAAAAGACGACGTTGAATTGAAATTACCAGCGGCGTTATGCTTTATGCATTGGTTTGATGCGACAGCAAGTTCAGTGTTGTTATCACAACAATTATTACAAACGCAAAAACCATTACTGTATCACTCTGATCGTCATGTTTGGACTTGTGAGTTAATCACTGGAATGACGGATGCTTAAGGCGCTTAACTATTTATTTAAGGCTGTTAACTATCTTTGGCGGTTATTTGCTACAGCGCTGTGCTTCAGCCTATTTGGTGTGGGTGGTGTCATACTGACGGTATTGGTGTTTCCGTTACAAAAATTGTGTATTCGCGGAGAGCAAGCACAAAAGCGAGCTGCACGTAAAACCGTACATTATAGCTTTCGATTCTTTATTGCTACGATGGCTTTTACCCGTATTTTTGAATTTGAGCTGCGTGACCGTACTGAATTGGCACAGTTACAAGGGCAACTAATTCTCGCTAATCACCCTTCTTTAATTGATGTGGTGGTTATGCTTTCTATGCTACCGAATGCAGATTGTGTCGTTAAAGCACACTTATTCCGTAACCCATTTATTCGTGGTGTTATTAAAAATACCGGTTATATCAGTAATGACGACCCTGATGCCTTGCTTGCTGCGTGTAAATTATCGCTAGCACAAGGTAATAATTTGATTGTGTTTCCAGAGGGGACTCGTAGCGTTCCCGGAAGAGCTGTGTCATTTCAACGTGGCGCGGCTAATATTGCGTTACGCTGTCAGGCTCCAATCACCGCTGTTATTATCAAGGTGACACCAAGCACATTAACGAAAGCGGAATCTTGGTATCAAATTCCCAGTGATAAAGCCAAATTCACGCTGCAATTGAGCCGTGGTGTACCTGCTGTTTCAATTGCTGACGATATATCGATGAGTAAACAAGTGCGCCATTATTGCCGCGAACTTGAATGTTATTTTAAACAGGAACTACAATCCCATGACAGAACTAAAAACTGAGCTTAAGCAGCTTATTATTGCTGAGTTAGACCTTGAAGATATTGCCGTAGAAGACATCAACGACGCGGATGCATTATTCGTTGAAGGTTTAGGTTTAGACAGCATCGATGCACTTGAATTAGGCTTAATTCTAAAGAAACATTATGACATCAAAATCGATGCTAATTCAGAAGAGATTAAACAGCATTTTTCATCGATTAATGCACTAAGTGCATTTATTACTCAGACACGTATAACGGCTTAATTAAGGATTTTCCATGCAATCTAGAGAACAGATCTACCAAACATTAGCCGATATCTTAGTTGAAGAGTTTGAAATTGATGCCGACGACATTAGCTTAAGCGCACACCTTTATACAGATTTAGACTTAGACAGTATTGATGCGATTGATTTGGTGATTAAACTGCGTGACATTACCAACGAAAAAATTGAACCTGAAGTATTTAAATTAGTTCGTACAGTAGAAGACGTGGTTAACGAAATTGAAAAGCTAACGTCAGCTAAATAATTGCTGCCTGCCTAGTTCATCACGACATTGCATGTTGAAGATTCGATTTTGAAGAAACAATGTTTAATCATTTATGTTTAAAAACTTATGCTTAAAAAAACACTGACGGTGCTGTTGGGATTATGCTTATTGCTGTATCCCTTTGCGGTTTATTTAGGGCTCAATTATGTGAGTCCTTTTTGGCTTGCGCTGGGTTTATTAGTCTTGTTGCTATCGCGTTTGGTGATGTTGCGCGGGGTATTAAATAAAATGCCCTGGCTACTACCTGCAACCGCATTAGGGGGCTTAGCAATCGTCATGTCGTTATTTACGGACTCTGTGATTGGTTTTAAGTTATACCCGCTGATGGTCAATTTTGCCATGTTTGCGGTATTTGCTTATTCCTACTTTAAACCGCCAACTGTGATTGAAACTTTTGCGCGTCTGCAAGATCCTAATTTACCCGATCATGCATTAAGTTATATCCGTAAAGTGACATTGGTGTGGTGTGGTTTCTTCATTATTAACGCCAGTATTTCATTATATACCGCGCTGTATAGCAGCTTTAAAGTATGGACGCTGTATAACGGTTTTATTGCTTATATTTTGATTGGCAGTTTAGCTGGCATTGAGTTCATCGTGCGCTTTTTTATACAACGAAGAGATGTGCAACGTCGAAAGGAAAGTGTAAGTAATGACTAAAACAGCGTTAAACCAGCGAGACATTTGTTTTTATATTAATGAACGCGCTGTTAGTTTTAATCAGTTTAGTGCTGATATTGACCGTGCTCGCAGGGATATAGCACAAATTGATGCTGAGAGTGTATTGCTGTTTCATCAATCAAGTTATCATTTTGCGGTGGGCTTTTTTGCCTTAGCATTCGAAGGTCGCCATATTGTCATGCCACCCAATGCACAGCAGCAAACGCTCATGCATATGGCGCCGGAATGTCAGGCTACATTAGGTGATATCAAGGTCGATGGCCTAAGTGCGATTGATATGAATAACGCGATTAATGGTGGTAATGCTAGCAACCATGATTCAGATGTATCTGCTGGAGCATTACCAAGCAGGGCTGGATTGTTTACACCATTAGATTGTCAAATTACCTTTTTTACCTCAGGTTCAACAGGCCAACATAAACCGATTGTGAAACAGTTTAGTCAGCTTGACTGCGAAGTTGATGTGCTGATTAAAACCTTCCGTCAGCGTTTAGATGCAACGAAATTACTCGTGAGTACCGTTTCTCATCAGCATATTTATGGGCTGCTATTTAAACTGTTGTTACCGTTGAAATCGGGTTTAGCTATTGTTAATGAGACTTTTGAATACCCAGAACACATTAGTCAGTGCCTCGGGAATGATGACTGTCAAACGGCGTTATTAATCTCTAGTCCTGCGCACCTTAAACGGCTGAGTTTAGACAATGTGTTAATCGCGAACAAAGCGCAGCTACAAGGTGTGTTTAGTTCAGGCGGTCCATTACCTTTTACTATCGCGCAAGACTTGTTTAATCAGCTAGGACAAGCACCAATCGAAGTCTTTGGTAGTACCGAAACTGGCGGTATCGCATGGCGACAGTGTCAGGAGTCAAGCCCAAGTGCATGGCGTGTTTTCCCTGATATCAGTTATCGTGTTATGGCTGAAACCGCACAACTGGTATTAACATCGCCGTATATTGCCGGTGATGATTACGTTACCGAAGATCGCGTCGAGTGTATCGACAGGCAACATTTCACCATGTTAGGTCGCGCTGACCGCACTATTAAGCACGAAGAAAAACGCATTAACCTCGACCATATGGAACGTTGTTTACAGCAGCATGAATTTGTTAATGAAGTGCGAGTGATTGTCCTTGATGGCGAGAAAAAACAAGTACTCGCAGCCGTTATTGAATTGACTGAAGTAGGGCAAGTCTTCCTGCATCAAAAAAATAAAAAATCATTAAACGATTGCTTTAAATTGCATTTACTCGGTGAGTTTGAACGTATCTGTTTACCTAAAAAATGGCGTTATCCAGACACTATGCCGTTTAACTCTCAAGGTAAGTTAGTGATTAAAGAATTGGAGAAATTGTTTGACTGAATTAGTAAAAGTGAACGCAACTATCTTGAGTAAAGTGCTTAGTGAAGATTGCGCTGTATTGATTTTGCATATCCCGACCGATTTGGACTATTTTAAAGGTCACTTTGATCAAGCGCCAATCTTAGCGGGTGTGGTACAACTGCATTGGGCGGCCGAATTTGCACAACAATACTTAGACATTGCAGCAACGGATGTGATGGATATACAAGTGCTTAAGTTTCAAGAAATGATCTTACCGGGTCATGAAGTTGTGCTTACACTGACGAAGAAATCCACCGAGAAAGTGCTATTTAGTTATCAGTCGACAATGGCAAACGGTGAGGTTAAATCGCATTCATCAGGTCGGCTTATTTTTGCCTCTGCAGATGTAGCTGAGAATGCTTTAACAAAACCTAAGGCTCTAACAAAATCAGAGGCGGGTGAGGCGTGAGCTATTGTATTGTCATTCCAAATTATAACCACATTGTCGTTATTGATAAGTTGTTAGGCGATTTAGCACAATACAACTTGCCTGTGATCATGGTGAATGATGGCAGTGATGCTGACAGCGCCGCATTTATGCAAACTTTAGCGAATAAATACAGTTATGTAACGTTAGTATCTCATCGCCATAATCAAGGCAAAGGTGCTGCGGTACAAACCGGATTAAAATACGCCCATGATATGGGCTTTAGTCACGTGCTCCAAGTCGATGCAGACGGTCAACATGATATTACTGACATTACTAAGCTGGTGGCCTTATCGCAAGCGCAGCCTAATAAGCTGATCAGTGGTCAACCTATTTATAATGAATCAGTTCCTAAGCACCGTTATTACGCTCGATACTTAACCCATGTTTGGGTATGGATTGAAACGCTATCATTTGATATCAAAGATACCATGTGTGGATTTCGCGTATACCCACTGGCCGAGACATTAGCTTTATTGGCTAAGCACAATAGCGTTGGCCAATACATGGCGTTTGATACCGAAATTATGGTGCGCTTATATTGGGATGGCGTAACAACAACCTTCTTACCAACGAAAGTGAATTATCCTGAAAATGGTGTGTCACACTTCCGCTTATGGGAAGATAATGTGGCGATTTCATGGATGCACACGCGTTTAGTATTCGGCATGTTAAAACGCTTACCGCAGTTATTATTACGTAAATTAAGTGCGTAAATTCAAAGACCGATTTAAACATGTTTTAGGTATAAGTTTAGATATAGTTTAAGACTCATTTAGGAACAGGCAGGTTATGTCAGAGACGGTTCATTGGTCAAAAATGCAAGAGCGCGGTACTTTTCTGGGCATGAAAATATTGTTGCTTTGCTATGCTATTTTAGGCCGTAAAGGTTTGTCCATTATTCTTTATCCCGTGATTGTGTATTTGTATTTCACTGGTGGCGAAAGCAAAAAAGCATCATTAAATTATTTAGCTAAAATTGCCCAGCGTAAAGGCTGGAGTAAGCGACCTGGTCACCGCGAAGGCATCAAGCATTTTTATACCTTTGCCCAAGGTGCATTTGATAAGATCGACGCCTGGACAGGCAAGATCACCATGGATCAAGTTAATTATAACTATGATGATAAATTTAGAAAACTACTTGAAGAAGAGCAGGGCGCGGTATTTATTGGTTCGCACCTGGGTAATTTAGAAGTATGCCGAACCTTAAGTGTCGGTAAATATAAGACGCGTATTAATGTCTTGGTATTTACTCATCACGCGGTTGAATTTAATAAAATAATGCAAAAGATTAACCCGAATGTAAACGTTAACTTTATTCAAGTGAAAGACGTAGGTGTTGATCTCGCTATCTTATTAAAGCAGCGCGTTGAAGCGGGTGAGAAAGTGGTTATTGTTGGTGACCGCACCAGTACAACGACCCCTGGACGCGTAGTCTATGCTGACTTTTTAGGTCAGCAAGCGCCGTTCTCACAAGGACCATTTATTTTAGCATCACTACTTGAATGCCCTGTGTATTACCTATTTTGTTTAAAAGACGGTGACAAATATAACCTGATTTTTGAGCATGTAGCAGACCAATTAAAGTTTGCCCGTAAAACCAGACAAGCCGAAATAGGCGAATTAATTAATCAGTATGCACAAAGGTTAGAACACTTTTGTCTGCAGTATCCGTATCAATGGTTTAACTTTTTTGATTTTTGGCAAGAAGACCATAAAGTAGAACGTAAGAAATAGTTTGGAGAAGTCAGTGGCTAACACGAAAGCAACAATTAAGTTTGGCGAATCACGTTTATCGATTGAAGATATTGTAGCGATTGCGAAACAACAAAAACACGTTAGCATCAGTGATGCACCAGAGTTAACTCATAAGATTGACTCTGCGTTAGCTTTCTTAGATAGCTTGTTAAAAGAAGATGGCGTGATCTATGGGGTAACCACAGGTTATGGCGATTCGGTCACAGTGAAAGTACCGCTAAGTTTAGTGCATGAATTACCACTGCATTTAACCCGTTTTCACGGTTGTGGCTTAGGTCAGTTATTTAGCACGATGGAAGGGCGCGCTATTTTAGCAACGCGTCTTAACTCATTAGCACAAGGCTATTCAGGCGTTAGCTGGGAAATGCTGAACTTATTAGCAGCCTATTTAGAACACGACATTATCCCTGCGATCCCACAAGAAGGGTCGGTAGGCGCAAGTGGTGATTTAACCCCGCTTTCTTATGTTGCTGGCGCACTGGTTGGCGAGCGTGATGTGTATTATAAAGATCAGATCCGCAACAGTGGTGAAGTGATGCGCGAGCTGGGTTTAATCCCATTAGTATTGCGACCTAAAGAAGGCTTAGCAATCATGAACGGTACTGCTGTTATGACTGCTGTGGCTTGTTTAGCATTCGATCGTGCTAACTATGCCACGAAACTGGCCGCGCGTATTACCGCGATGGCGAGTTTGTCGATTAAAGGCAATAGTCATCATTTCGATGAGATCTTATTTTCGGTTAAACCGCACCCAGGTCAGCAACAAGTTGCAACCTGGATCCGTAATGACTTAAATCACGCAGAACACCCGCGTAATGCTGACCGTTTACAAGATCGTTATTCTATCCGTTGTGCGCCGCATGTTATTGGCGTGCTACAAGATTCACTGCCGTTCTTCCGTCAAATGATTGAAAACGAGCTGAACTCGGCGAACGATAATCCAATCATCGATGGTCCGGGTGAGCATGTATTACATGGTGGTCATTTCTACGGTGGCCATATTGCGATGGCGATGGATAGCATGAAAACGGCAGTGGCAAACTTAGCTGATCTCGCCGATCGTCAGCTCGCGTGTTTGGTTGATACGAAATACAGTAATGGCTTACCATCAAATTTATCGATGAGCAGTGAAGAACGCCGTTATATTAACCACGGTTTTAAAGCCATGCAGATTGGTGCGTCAGCGTACACTGCCGAAGCTTTAAAACAAACCATGCCAGCGAGTGTATTCTCACGTTCAACAGAATGTCATAACCAGGATAAAGTCAGCATGGGCACGATAGCGTCACGTGATGCGATGCGGGTTCTGCAGTTGACTGAACAAGTATTGGCGACGACTTTACTGGCGACTGTACAAGGTTTACGTATTCGTATTGAACGTGAAGAGTTAAATTTAGCTAGTTTACCAATGCCAGTGCAAGACATGTATAACGACATTTGCAGCTTCTTTGAACCATTAGTTGAAGACCGTCCAATGGAAAGTCTATTACGTTTTACAATTGATGCGATCCAAACTCAACGTTGGGCGCTCTATCAGTAAGCTAAGAGATAAACCTGGTGCAAAATAAGCCGCTTATACGCATCGGGTGCTAAGTAATAGAAAGGAAATAACATGAGTAAAAATAGTTTATTATCAGAATCCGTTATTATTGATGTACCGTTTCATGATTGCGATCCGATGAATGTGGTCTGGCACGGTAATTATGCCCGTTACTTTGAAGTAGCACGCAGTGCGCTGTTACGTAAAATGAATTACGATTATGAAGATATGAGTAAATCAGGTTACGTGTGGCCAATTGTTGATATGCGCGTGAAATATATTGCTTCAGCACGTTATGCCCAGAAGATTAAAGTCGATGCGCATTTGGTTGAAGTTGAATCGCGTTTAAAAATGGAATATCTGGTTACCTGCGTAGAAACGGGTAAGAAGTTAACGAAAGCATCAACAGTGCAGTTAGCGGTAGACTTAGAAACACAGGAATTGCAATTTGTTACGCCTGCGGTATTTACTGACAAGCTACACGGTGAACTGAATGGGTAGTTGGTTACGACTACTGCTGTTAATGTCATTGGCCGGTAACGTGTTTGCTGCTGATGATGTTAGCGTTGCAAACTCAGGTCAGATACAACCGTCGGCAGCACCGCTCGATTTATTATCGCAGTTTAAACCGCTGACGATAGCCAGTGGTACATTCGTGCAAAACAAGTTTTTCACGGTACTCAAAAATCCGGTGATCTCAACAGGTGAGTTGTACTTAGATCAATCACTGGGTTTTGTGTGGCATACCAGTAAGCCGATTGAATCGACGATGCTGCTTAAAGGTGATGGACTTTTTACCATTGATCATCGTCAGCAACAGACCAAAATCAATAATGCCACGCCGATTGCGACGGTACTCATGAGTGCCTTATCTGGTGATCTTACTGCATTAGAAAGTCAATTTAGCCTAGCTGCTACATCACCTGCAAAAGCATCATCTGCTAGCCAAACTTGTATTGAGCTTACGCCAAAAGATGCGACGATAGCCAAAGTGATGCGCGTTATTGAATTGTGCGGCAGTGAAACTGTTGAGCACTTAGTCTTGTTTGAAACATCCGGTAATCGCACCGAGATAGCACTTAGTTTGACAGCGGTTGATGAACTGCCAAAGGCCATCCGTGAACAACTCTAGCATTAGCACGAGCAGTAACTGTAATAACCAAAGCCATGATAGTAACAACAGCCATAACAAGCTTGGCGTGAAGTTTTATCTATTGCAACTGATTGCCGTATTGCTGTTAGCGGGTTATCAATTGGGTTGGGGTCAATGGCAGATAGAGACAAACATCTTGTCTTTGTTACCACAAAATAGTCAAACACAGTCTAGTCAGAAGCATAATATTCAACAAGCAAAATCGGCGTTATTCCAACAAGCCAACCAGCGCGTATTAGTCGCGATTTCTGGCGAGCAGGCTGTACCAGCTTATAAGCAACTCACGAAAACGATCAGCACATTTGATGGCATCGAAAACGAAGCCATGACAGTGCCGGATATCAAGGATATTGTCACCTTCTATCAGCCTTACCGTGATAGCGTTATGACAGCGGACTATCAAGCTTTGCTAACAGATCCTCACGCCATTAATAACTTTGTGTTAGGTAAGTTGACGCAAGTTAGCGACCCATTTGTTAGCGGCAGTTTAGCGATTGCCCCACGCTTAAATTTGGCAGAGTTCTTAGCGACAGGCCTCGCGAAATTACAATCGTTTGAAACAGAACAAGGCATTATTGTCGTTAACCAAGACGGTTTAAAACATTACATCATGCCAATTAAAGTCGATGTAGATGGTTTCTCGGTTAAACAAACTCAAGCATTTTCGCAGCAATTACAAGCTGAGTTCAAGACATTAGAAAGCCAATTTGGTGTTAATGTGCTTTATAGCGGGGTTCTGTTTCATACTGCCGAGTCAAGTCAGCAAGCTGAATTTGAAATGTCGACGTTTGGGGTTACCTCACTGTTAGCCGTATTATTGATGATTTTAGCTGTATTTCGCAGCGCTAAACCGGTTAATTTAGCCTTGGTGGTATTAGCCATCTCGGTAGTTTATGGCTTAACGGCGGTAGTTACTTTATTCAATCAATTGCATCTACTTACGTTAGTTTTCGCTGTGACCTTAATTGGTATTGTGATTGATTACTGTTTTCATGCTTTTGTCAGTTTGAATACGACAGGCGGCATTAAATCGATTCGTACTGCGTTGTGCTTAGGCTTTATCACTACGGCATTGGGCTATGCGGCGTTAATCATGTCGCCATTATCCTTACTTAGCCAAGTGGCAGTATTCATGATTTTTGGTTTATTTGGCGCATTATTAACAGTGTTGCTATTACTGCCGTATTTGAACCTGAGTGGCAGAATTAGTGTTACGCCTCGTGTGTGGATTCTAACGGAAAAGTTAAATGTGTGGTTAAGCCGATTGCACCTGCAACGTCGAGTGATATTCACCGTGCTGAGCATCGCGTTAGTGAGTGTTGTTGTCATCGACGATATTAATTTTAATGATGATATTCGCTTACTTAATTCTAGTCCGGCATTTTTGATTGATAACGAGATCAACATGGCGAAGCTAATGGGTTACCAGCACAGTCAGCGTATTGTCATTAGCGCCGATGACAGTGAAACCTTGTTACAACGTCAAGAGGTCTTACTGGCTAAGTTAGCAGCTCAGCGCGACTTAAAGGTAAAAAGTATCGCGAGTTTATTGCCGTCAATAGCAAAGCAGCAGGCGAGTAATTCGCTACTCAAAAAGGCTGAAAAACAACAGTATTTTGAATTAGGTTTAGCTAATTTAGGCTTGCTGGATTCGGTTGATGATTTTACGCCATTAACGCTTGCTACATTTAATACTGGTCCGCTACAGGCGTTATCATCAATATATATTTATCAATATGAAACAGATGATGCGATGAGTAATACAAGCAATCGTAAATATGCACTTTGGGTTGAAACCTCTGGTGTCGCGCTAAATAGTGATTTACAGCACTGGATCGCAGCGCAAGTCGATATGAGTATTGATAACAAGCCAGCTGAAGTGACCGCCGCATTAAGCCATTATCGCCAAGCGCTATTCTTGCTGTTTGCGGGGGCTATATTAGTGGTGACGATTGTCTTGTGTTTACGCTTTGGCTTAGCGCAAGGTTTATTAGGTCTGCTCAGTATTGTGCTGAGTGCTGGTGGCGCTTTATTATTGACGCAATTGAGCTTAGGGCACCTTAATATCTTTAATTTGTTAGCTGTGTTGTTGATCCTTGCTTTAGCGATTGATTATGTGATCTTCTATCAAGAACATGGCTTACAGCGCAATACTGTTTTAGCGATTACTTTATCGGCTATTTCATCGGCCTTGGTATTTGGTGTGCTTGCACTAAGTGTGACGCCTGCGGTAGAAAGTTTTGGCTTAACTGTTATGTTTGGTATTTTATTGGTGTTTCTGCTTGCCCCTTTAAGTGCGAAAGCATTGACCCCTTTAATTGCAAAAAACACAGGTCCTTCAAGTATAGTAAGCCCGAGGTTAAAAAATGAAATTAAACCTAGCTAGACTAAGTGCTGTACGATCCTCGATGTTAGTTCTGACGATGTTAGTATTAACAGGCTGTATCAGCATGCCGCAAAGTCATTTAGTCACGATGGCGCCGAATGTGACCTTGCAGCTCACTGCGCCACCGAAAGCATTACAAATGCAGGGTAAGACACAACTAATCGAAGCCGAGTTTGATGGCGATACTCAGAGCTTATTAGCGCAGGTGGAATTTACCGAGACGCAGATTAAACTGGTGGCGATGACGCCTTCTGGTATTCCCTTGTTTGATGTATTGTGGAGTGTGGAAGATGACGCGGTTATCAACCAATATGTACCTGTGCCGGGATTAGACATCAGTTATGTGATTGCCGATCTGCAATGGGTTAACTGGCCGTTTTCACAATTACAGCTGGCGACAAATGGTACATTTACTCAAGCGTTTAATCATCACGTCGGTCAAGGCCGAGCGGATTGGACACGTACGTTAAGTCAAGATGGACAAGTCATTTTAACCGTCGATAAATTCGATAATCGCTATATCCTTAAGCATTTATTGCGTGATTATCAAATAACAATAACAGAATTAAGTAGGGTGTCTCTGTGAGTATCTGTCTAAAAGATTTTGGTGTGGTATGCGCACTCGGTGATTCAAAAGCCTCAGTAGCCGCTGGGCTGTTAACAGGAAGTCGAGATGGTTTAGTGCTTGATAGCGAGTTGCCAAATGCTGAGCCGCAGTATGTCGGTCGTGTAGCTGACTCGACTTTTGATAAAACAATAGTTGATAAAAAACAGACCCGTAATGATCAACTTGGTCAGTTAGCTTATTCACAAATTGCCGATACGCTTACGCCACTCATCGCTGAATTTGGTCAACAACGTATCGCAGTCGTGATCGGCACTAGTACGTCTGGTATTGAATATGGCGAGCAAGCATTAAAACAGAAGCTGGCCACGGGTGAATACCCAGATAATTACCATTACCGCATGCAAGAAATGGGTACCACGGCGCAGTTTATTGCGGACTTATGCCAAGCCAAAGGGCCTGTTTATAGCATTTCGACCGCTTGTTCATCGAGTGGTAAAGCCCTAGTCAGTGCGCAGGCATTACTGGATGCTGACTTAGCGGATGTGGTTATTGCCGGTGGTGTTGATAGTTTAGCGAAATTAACGGTTAATGGTTTTAAAGCATTAGCATCAACAGCGACAGCGCAGAATAATCCATTTGCGGCAAACCGTGATGGGATTAATATTGGTGAAGCGGCAGCCTTGTTTATCGTTACCAAAGAACAGGGTGGCATTCAGTTGCTAGGGGCGGCGGAAACCTCTGATGCTCACCATTTATCGGCGCCTCATCCTGAAGGCGAAGGCGCTCTGCGGGCGATGCGAATGGCATTGGCTGAAGCAAACTTGCAAGGTGAGCAAATCGATTATGTGAACTTACATGGTACGGGCACACCCAAGAATGATGACATGGAAGCAAAAGCTATGTTTAACGCCTGTGGTCGCGATGTATTGTGCGGGTCGACTAAGGGCATGACAGGACACACCTTAGGTGCCGCTGGTGCATTAGAGGCTGGCATCTGTTGGTTGTTATTACAGGATGAATACAACCCATTAAATAACGTACCCGCTAATGTTAGCGACGGTGAGGTTGATAGTAGCCTTGCGCAGATTAACTTAGCTAGCCGTAATGACGACATAGCGAATAACGCTAACAATAAATTGCAAACCTGCATGAGCAATTCATTTGCTTTTGGTGGTAACAATATCAGTCTAGTGATAGGAAGACAGCAGTGAGCACTATTTTAGCAGTAAATCAGTATCCAATCGCGGACGTATTACCGCATAGCGCGCCAATGATCTTACTGGATGAATTGGTGAGCTATGACGACGAAAATGTCAGCTGCCGCGTGACGATCACGCCAAGCCTACCTTTCTTTGATACTGGCAAGCAAGGCGTACCAAGTTATGTCGGTTGTGAATACATGGCGCAAACGATCGCTGCATACGGCGGTGCACATGCACTTGATGATGCGGGCGAAGTGAAAATCGGTTTTCTATTAGGCTCGCGTAAATATCACGCCGAAGTGGGGGTATTTAAACTCGCGCAGACCTTGCTAATAGAAGCCAAAAAACTAATTCAAGACGAATCAGGACTGTGTGTTTTTGATTGCGTTATAAAAGATGAAGAAAATGCGGTATTAGCACAAGCTAAAATCAATGTATTTCAACCGCAGGATCCAGCACAATTTTTAAAGGATAATCATGAGTAAACGTATTTTAGTAACTGGCTCAAGTCGTGGACTGGGTAAAGCGATCGCACTGCAATTAGCCAAAGACGGTTTTGATATTAGTGTGCATTGCCGTTCAGGCGTTGAAGCGGCGCAGGATACGTGTGCACAAATTGCGGAACTCGGTCAAGCGACTAGCTTGTTACAGTTTGATGTGTGCGATAGAGCCGCAGCAAAAGCAAGCATTGAAGCTGATATTGCTGCACATGGGGCTTACTATGGCGTAGTCTGTAATGCCGGTATAACTCGTGATATGGCGTTCCCATCAATGGAAGGCGAAGATTGGGATGACGTTATTCGTACGGGATTAGACGGATTCTATAATGTTATCCACCCAACTGTTATGCCTATGGTTCGTGCGAAACAAGGCGGTCGTATCGTTACAATGGCCTCTGTTTCAGGGATCATGGGCAACCGTGGTCAAGTGAACTATAGCGCAGCAAAAGGCGGGATCATCGCCGCATCAAAAGCGTTATCACTTGAGCTGGCAAAACGTAAGATCACGGTGAACTGTGTCGCGCCTGGTTTAATTGAATCTGACATGACCAATGATTTACCACTCGATGAAATCAAAAAAATGATCCCATTAAAGCGTATGGGCAAACCTGAAGAAGTGGCGGGCACGGTATCATTCCTGGTATCGGACTGTGCTGCCTATATCACTCGTCAAGTTATCTCTGTAAACGGTGGACTGATCTAATGAGAAGAGTTGTTGTAACGGGTATGTCTGCGATCACTGCGCTTGGCGATGATTGGACAACGTTTAAAGCTGGATTAGAGAAGGGCGAAAATGCCGTTAAAGTGATGCCTGAATGGGATTACCTTGACGGTCTGAATACCCGTTTAGCTGCGCCGGTATTACATTTTGAAAAACCAAAACATTACAAGCGCAAGCAAGTGCGCTCGATGGGACGTGTATCGTTAATGTCGACGCGGGCAACGGAATTAGCGCTAGAGCAAGCACAGTTATTAGACCATCCAGCATTAACCGATGGCCGCACAGGTATTTCATATGGTTCATCTGTGGGTTCTACTGAGCCGCTAGTTAACTTTAGTCGGATGATGGACACTGGCAATATGTCAGGCGTGACTGCGACAAGTTATATTCAAACTATGTCACACACTGCACCTGTGAATGTTGGCGTATTCTTTGGTTTGACTGGTCGTGTTATTACGACGAGTTCTGCTTGTACATCTGGTTCGCAAGGCATTGGTTATGCCTATGAAGCGATTAAGTTTGGCCGTCAAGATTTAATGGTTGCTGGTGGCGCTGAAGAGCTGTGCATTACCGAAGCGGCAGTGTTTGATACCTTGTATGCAACCAGTGTTAAAAACGACACGCCAGCGCTGACACCACGCCCATTTGATAAAGACCGTGATGGTCTGGTTATTGGCGAAGGTGCTTGTACGTTGATTTTAGAAGAACTAGAGCATGCACTTGCACGTGGTGCGACGATTTATGCTGAAATCATTGGTTTTGGTTGTAACTCCGATGGTAAACACGTAACCCAACCAACCGCCGAAACAATGCAGATTGCCATCGAGCAAGCAGTGCAAGACGCTAATATTGATATTGCTGAAATTGGTTATGTGTGCGCGCACGGCACTGCGACAGATCGAGGTGATATTGCCGAAACCAATGCCACAGCCAATGCGCTAGGTAAAAAACCAATTAGCTCACTAAAAAGCTACCTTGGACATACCTTAGGTGCCTGTGGCGCGATTGAAGCGTGGGCATCAATCAATATGATGCAAGACAACTGGTTTGCCCCAACGATTAATCTGGACAGTATTGCTGAAGAGTGTGGTGATTTGGATTATATTCGCGGTGAAGGTCGTGAAATTAACACTGATGTTGTGATGAGCAATAACTTTGCATTTGGTGGTATTAACACATCATTGTTATTTAAACGTTGGCAGGGCTAGTCTTAAATTAGTCTTGAAGACAACGTATAAAAGCTGAAGAAAAACGCGTCCGACTTTCATTAAGTGGCGCGTTTTTTATTCTTAGCTAACCTACTAAATCTAGCTAACCCATTAAATATGTTCAGTTAAGAAGTTAATGACATAGTCACTCGCTGCTTCACTATCAGGGCAGTGACCGACCTTACCAAAAAATGCGGTTTCACCTTGTGATGATAATGCTGCCGTTTTCTTTATATCACTAGGCATCGCCACCGGATCTTTATTGGTATTAATGGCTAATAGTGGCGTATCTATTCGCGCTTTACCATCAAAGTAACCACGTGTGGCCAGTGAATATTTAGCTGCGTTATTCATGTAATAATCCCTATCACTCGGGTCGCCACCTAAACGTGCGGTCAACGCGTCTACTGACATCGCTGGAATGAAGTCGAGTAATTTGTGGTTTGTTAACGGTCCATCCACCAGGGAACAGCGTGCTACCACAGCTTTGAGCTTTGGTTCGTTAAGGGCAAATTCAAGCAGGGCAGGGCCGCTACCAGAAGATCCTAATACACCAATACGATCAGCGTTGATATTGTCATTCTGTTGTAAAAATTTAAATGCCGCGTTATGAGAACTATCCAGTTCGCCAACCGTTAATGCATGTTTGTAATCTAATCCGCCGCCAGGCATATCAAAAGTTAATACCGCATAACCCTGTGCATTTAATTTCAGTACTGATGTGTGGTGTTCTATCAGGGTTTTATCGACACCGCCAGACCAGATTACCGCGGGCAGGTTAGTGCCTTGTGCTGGTAAATGTAAGATGCCCGGCACCGTAGTCCCATCGGCTAACGGCAGGCGTACTAGCTCTACATAATCACCGGTGAGTTGCAGTGATTTAACGTAGCTATTTACCGCGTTATCTAACGCTAAAATTTCATTCGGACGTTTCAAATTCGGGTAGCTAGCAATAAGGTACATGGTGGATGCTTTCATGTAGGCTTTTGCTGACGCTTCAGGGTCTTTTAATTGCTGCGCCTGCTGCAGTAATAAGTCTGCCGCTTGCGAGAATTCATAGGTCCAAAATGTAGGTGAATTCAGGTTTTCTGCATCTCTTAATTTACTGTCACTGTGGATGCTTTCTAACACTTTTTTGATTTCTATTTCAGCTAAACCTGCTTTGGTCCAATCTTCAAAGCGTAAACCGCGATAAAAGTCTTGCTGGATCTCGTCTAAGTTATTCTTAAAACTAGAGTGGCTAGCGATATTGGTTTCTGTTGTTTGTGCTTGAGCCGTTAATGACATTATTGGAGTGAACATTGACGACAAGAGTAATGGTAAGAGTAATTTTTTCATTATAATTATATGCCTATCCTTAGGTGTTATGATTATTATAGTCACTTTAATGTAGAATTTTTGTCGTGATGCTGACTGTATTTATAAGTAAAAAGAAAAAATTTATGAGCATGAGTAAAAATGTTTTTGGACAAATCTAATTTACTGTAGACTTATCGCATATATTTTCAGGGTTTAGAGATACGTAATGGAATCATTCGATAAAATATACCATCGAGCTGTAGAGCGTAAGGGTGGAGAGCAAGCACTCGCGTATTTGCTATCGCAGCCACTGACAAACGATGAGCTGGTTAAAGTGACGGACAGCGATGTATTGGCTGAATTTACTCGCGCGATCTTTAAATCAGGCTTTGTATGGCGAATTATTGAAATTAAGTGGTCCGGCTTTGAAGAAGTGTTCTGGGGCTTCGATATTGATAAATTGATCTTAATGCCAGATGACATGCTAGAACGCAAAGCGGCTGATACTAAAATTATTCGTAATTACACGAAAGTAAAAACAGTGCGTGATAATGCGATGTGGCTGAAAGATATCTGTGAAGAACACGGTTCAGTCTCTGAGTGGTTAGCACAATGGCCTGCAGATGATGTAGTCGGTTTGTGGCAATACATGAAAAAACACGGCAGTCGTTTAGGGGGGAATACCGGGCCTTACGCACTGCGTCGACTCGGTAAAGATACCTTTATTTTGAGCTCTGATGTGGAAGCTTATTTCCGTGGTCATCAACTTATCGATGGCGGATTGATGACAAAACGTAGTTTGACGACGATCCAGGACGCCTTTAATCAATGGCAAAAACAGTCAGGCTATAGTCTACAAGAGCTAAGCCAAATTATTGCGTATTCAGTGGGTGACAACCGTGTCGGTTTTAGTGCTGGGACTGTTGGTGACGAGAAAGAGAGTGAAAGTAATGAATAAGTTAATGGTTACCCTGTTATTGTTGTGCGCATCAGTATTTCCAGCACAAGCGCTGACGGTTAAGTTTAGTGAAGCAGAACTACAAGAACGAGTCTCTAATGAGATGCCGTTAATAAAGAAAACGGCTTTTATGACGGTAGAGTTAACCAATCCGATATTGACGCTCGCGAAAGATAAAAACGAAATTGAATTACAGCTAAACGTTAAACTGTTAATGGGTGAGTTAACGAATAAAGGCTATGCTCGCCTTACTGGTTCATTACGTTATAAAGCTGAAGATGCTGCATTTTATGTCACCAATATGCAAGTGCATGAAGTGCGAGTTGAAGGTATGCCGGAGTTTTTTACTCCGCAAGTCAAACAAATGGCGGAGCAGGTGGTTAATCCGGTATTGGATAAAATGCCGATTTATAAACTCAAAGATGACTTAACGCAAACCATGGTTAAAGCGGTATTAGAATCAATTGAAGTGCATA
This sequence comes from Moritella sp. F3, assembly GCF_015082335.1. NCBI lineage: Bacteria > Pseudomonadati > Pseudomonadota > Gammaproteobacteria > Alteromonadales > Moritellaceae > Moritella > Moritella sp. F3. The sequence continues at coordinate 142,070 of NZ_BLRL01000003.1, forward strand.
ACAAAACCTTAATAGCGACGCTTAAAGTTATTTAACCATTACAGCAGCGTATCATTAATGATAAAAATACCGCGTAGCATGATGCTAAGCGGTATTTTTTTATCTGTAATTCTGAGTACAGCAATAATATTATTGTGATCTGCATCATGTTTTGTTATTATCCCTATAGAGGTACTTTAGGTCGTTGGTTTAACCAACTCTATTGTTCTCGAGAATCTGATTTCTAAAGTAAGGATATTTTATTTTGACAATTCAAGAGTCTACACCGAGCCGATATTGTGCTGAACAGAGCGAAAGTAACGTTCAACAAGTTAACTGCAAAGGTGACAAGATCGAAAATATTGCACAGCTGTTGATGCATTTAGGCATGGGCGACATTAAGGACAAATGTGATGACTGTGATATTGAGACCCGTAACGCTTGTTTAGCCAAACCATCTCAAATCGAATCAAAGGGAGTTAGCTTATTTTAAGCTGGTTTTCGCGAGTATATCTGCGGTAGTCATAAATCGATAGTAATAAGTAGATAGTAATCACTCGATGTTAGTAACGAATAGGCCCTGTATAAACAGGGCCTATTGCGTTTAGTTCATCAGTAAAGCATTACAGTTTAAACACACCAACCATATCACCAAGGCGTATAGATAGATCACGTAGTTCGTGACTCGATGTCGCTAAACCTTCAGCTGTATCAGCAGTGCATTGAGTAATGTCATTAATTTCAACAATATTCTGGTTGATCTCATTCACTACCGTTGATTGTTCTTCTGTTGCCGTTGCTACTTGGGTATTCATGTCCGAGATCAAGCATATACGTTCACCAATAGACACTAGGGCTGCCGAAGTATCCGTTGTCGCGATGGTACCTTGTGTGGTTAACTCACGGCTTTTCAGCATTGCCGCAACAGCACTTGTCGCTTCATTTTGTAAGTTATCAATCATGGTTTGAATTTCATTCGTTGATTGCGCTGTGCGGCTGGCTAAATTACGTACCTCATCAGCAACGACGGCAAAACCACGACCTTGTTCACCAGCTCGAGCAGCTTCAATTGCGGCATTTAAAGCCAGCAAGTTAGTTTGTGCAGAGATACTGCTAATCACTTCTAAAATACTACCAATCGCTTGGGTATTGTTGGCTAATGAGTCGATAACCTGGCTCACTTCATCAACATCGCCAGCTAGCTGGTGGATAACATTGCTAGCTTGAGAAACAACAAGCTGACCATTACGTGTGTCTGCTTCAGCGCTTTGGGCCTCACCTGCAGCACTTGATGCATTACCAGCAATTTCATTAACCGTTGCGCCCATTTCATTAATCGCGGTAACAACAAGGAAAGTACGGTCGCGTTGTTCATGGCTATTATCTAAGGTAATTTGCGCTTGCTTAGCTACTTCAGTCGCTGCGCTTTGCAATGCTTCACCTGTGCGTGATACTTCTTGCATTGATGAATGGATCTTGGTGATAAAGCTATTGAAACCTAATGATAGTTGGGCTATTTCATCATTGCCTTGAATATCGATACGTTGGCGTAAGTCGCCGTCACCATTACCGAGTTCAGAAAACACAGCTGCGATACGTTGAATAGGACGCGTGATGGTATTGCCTAACCAGATAGCAATGAAAGTGAAGGCAAGGGCAATCGCCAACGTCCATAACATGATCTTATTGTTCGCTTGTGACAAGGTTGCGAATGCTTCTTCGGTCGGCAATTCGGCGATCACGTACCAATCCATTGATGGAATATAGCTACTGGCTATATGCGTATCACGACCTGAAACTACCGCTTCACTCATGTTAAAGGCACTTTTTTGTAATAGCGTAGATGCTATATCTCGGCTATATAAGCTGCTTATGTCTGTTTTACCTATTTTGTTATTATCTTTGTGTAAGCGCACGGTACCATTTGCATCAACTAAGTATACAAAACCAGTTTGCTCTAGCTTGAATTGGTTAATAAAATCAACCATGTCATCAAGTGATTTAGATAAACCAGCCATGCCTAGGCCATTGAGCTGCTGATAATTAATAAATAGCTTGGTTTCGCCAGTTGATTCTTTAAAAATGCTCACCGATTGTGGTTTATTACTGTTGGTAAAATCATAGAACCAGCTATCTTGTTGGTGATTTAGTTGACGTAAAAACCCATCTTGGTTCCAATAGTTACCATTTGTGCGGTTAGCAACTGAAGCATCAATGAGTTGGTATTGATTTTTAACATCATTCAATGTTTGGACTAATTGCTGTTCTTGTTGTGGCGTTGTCGTGTTATCAAGGCGCTCTAACATAAAGCGGTTGCTGGCTAACTGCTCTGCCGCTTGTTGTATGGTCGAAATTTCTTTATCAACCTCATTACGTATCTGCATTAATTTTGCTGGTAATTCAGATGTCGTTAAACGTGTTTCAATAACGTCTTTGGCTAGGTTCTGACTGACAAAACCAACGAGTAAGGTCGCGGTTATCACCGCACTGATCATGGTGATGATCAGTTTTTGTTTAATGCTAAATTGACTGAAATTCATGGGGTTGCTGTCCTAGCCTAGAAATAATAAAAGTTTAACCACTATAATTAAAATTAAATTATTATAATTTAATTTTAACATAATACGTTAATAATCAGGTTAACGGCTGAGTTTGTGAAACCTTTAGTTATATAAATCAACTTTAACCCTATTTTTAATTAATTAAGCGCCTGAGTGTTTAAAAAATGGCATTTTTATAGTATAAGGGCGGGTTGAATTAAGAATATCCCCTAATTAGGAACTAAAAATGTCTAAAATGTTTTTCAAAGGTCGTATTGACGCAAGACTAAATCACGTTAAAGCTGGCTATAACACTAACCGTGATATTAAATTGGGGTCGGAAGAATCGCCTTTAAACTTGATCGTTCAAACAGCAGAGCGTCAAACTGAAATTGAAGCAATTTTAGCGGAAACAAAATTAGTTGCGAACATTGAAGTAAATGCAGATAAAGAAGAAAACATCCGTGATTTAGACGGTATGTTGAATAAGCCAAAAACAACGGTATTCGAAAAGAAACCTAATCGTAACGATCTTTGCTCATGTGGTAGTGGTAAAAAGTACAAAAAATGTTGTGCATAATTTGATTTATGCATAATTTACTTTAGTATTTAAACTATATATTATTAAGCTCTTAATTATTTGATTAAGGGCTTTTTTTATCGCTGCCACTTAATCTTCATTACTGCCGGATATTGCGGATATACGCCTGTTTTACCGGTAACATAAACCACTTAATTTGCCATATCGCCACTGACTAAATCAATACTATTAATATGCACCCATGTTACTAAAATTACGCTCATATAAATAAGGAGATCTATATGAGTTTGTTGTATTTTTTTTGGTGGCTAGCGTCTATCAACTAGCTCGTACAGCACAGTTGCTGACAAGGATGCATAGAAGATTGAATATAAGTCAGCCTGGCAGGGGTGAAAAGAGTGATTGTACATTTAAGTAATGTTTCTTTATATTCAGTCTTTTGCATAAAAATAGCCTTACTCACGACTAACGTGGTAAGGCTATTTTTTTAGTCTCATCGATTTAAAGCATACCTAAACTATGCCTAAGTTTTGTTTTAATCGTTTCAAGTAGCGACGGCTAACGGGGATCATTTGACCACTGTTGGTCATTATTTCAGCCAAACCGTTGTCTAATAACTGGATCTCTTTAATTGCTTTTAAATTGACTAGATATTGGCGATGACAGCGAATCAAAGGCGTTTTCTCTTCCAGCACTTTCAGCGTTAGCTGACTGGTCGCATTTTGCTGGCCGGTATTTATGCACACCCCAGACAGTCCACTGTGGGCAAACTCAATATCCTGGATCGCGATAATCAAAATACGATTGTGACCAATGCAAGGTACATGTTCTAACTGTGCCTGCGTGATCGCATCATAATTTACTTGCTCGGTTGATTTTACCAAGCGTTCTACGGTTTTTTTAAGGCGGGCTGGGTCAACCGGTTTTAGCAAATAATCAAAGGCATTTTCTTCAAACGCCTGAACGGCATATTGATCGTAGGCTGTTGAAAAAACAACTTTCGGCATGGTGTCAGTATTTAACATCGACAACATCTCGATACCGGTTATTTGTGGCATCTGAATGTCTAAAAATATAATGTCAGGTTTATATTTATTGATTAATTGTAACCCTTCAATTGCATTTTCTGCTTGTTGAATTACCTGAATCTTTTTGGTTTCATGTAATAATTCGATTAACTCTTCACGGGCATACTGTTCGTCGTCAATGACAATAGCGTTAAGCATGAGTTAGTTTTCCTTATTCGTTGTTAGCGTGCTTGTAGGCAGCAAAAATGATACTTGGGTCAGCTTATTCTTGGTTGTTGCTATTTGCAGGCTCGAGCGCTCATTAAAATGATTAACGAGTCTTTTGTCTACAATTTTAAGTCCTAACCCCGTTGATTCTTCTTGGTTCATGACAAATGTCCCTGCATTGTCAGTGACAAAAATACGTGTTCCTTCAGTCGTTTTATGGCTGTATATTTCTAACTTACCAGCGCTTAACATGGTTGAAATACCGTGCTTAATGGCATTTTCAATCAGCGGTTGCAGCGTAAACGTCGGTAGTTTTATATCCATTAATGCGGGATCGATATCAACGCTTACACGTAATCGATTTGTCAGTCTTGCTTGTTCTATCGTGAGATAGGCATTTACATGAGACAACTCCTCGCGCAAGCTGACGGATTCAATATTTTGCTTTAGGTTTTTACGGAAAAATTGTGAGAGATGCTGTATTAATACTCTCGCTTTTTCAGGTTCACGACGTGTTACTGCACTGATCGTCGTCAATGCATTGAACAAGAAGTGCGGATTAACTTGGGCGTGTAATAGTTTCAGCTCTGCTTGTGTTAATAATGTCTGCTGCTGTTGGTAGTGACCCAATAATATCTGACTCGATAGCAGTTGTGCGATACCTTCAGCCATCGATATATTGATGTTAGACAGTAGTTTTCGACGTGCTTCATAGAGTTTTATGGTGCCGACTACTTTGTTATCACCATTGCGTAATGGCAGGATGATCGCAGTTCCTAGGCGACACCGTTGGTTAATGTTGCATTGGTAGGTATCGGCGTTTGTGTTTAAATCTATAATACGGTTTTCATCGATGGTTTGCTGAGTGGAGCTAGATATAGGCACATTAGCATGATGGTGTTGTTCGCCGATGCCGATAAACGCTAAGATATTCTTGGTGTCCGTGATGGCGATAGCGCCGACATTGGTTTCTTCATGAATGATGCGGGCAATTGTTTGCGCGCTATCAGTATTGAGCCCTTGATTGAGAATTCCCACACTGCGATCGGCAATTCTAAGGGCGCGTTGTGAAAAAGCCGTTGAGTATTTTTCATAAATAGACTTTCTATCTTCAATAATACTCATGAATAACACCGCGCCGATGGTATTGGCTAAGATCATGGGTAATGCGACCTTACTGACTAAGTCATAGGCTTGTTGATAAGGTTCTGCGACAGCCAGTATTATCGCCATTTGGGTGAGCTCTGCAAATAAGGTAATAAGGAAGATCACTTGCGGTTTGAATAAGTAATTTATCTTATTCTGGCGTAATAAATAGACATGCAGTAAGCCACCGATAAGTCCTTCTACAGACGTTGAAATAGCACAAGCTACATCGGTAAACCCACCCATGAAGTAACGATGTATCCCACCAGTCATACCAACTGCTAATCCTACTATTGGGCCGCCAAACAGTCCCCCCATGACAGCACCTATGGCACGCGTATTGGCGATTGCATCTTCATATTGCAGACCAAAATAACTGCCCATGATACAAAATATCGAAAATATTAAGTAACAGCTAAACTTATGTTCCCAGCGTGAGGATATGTTTAACAAAGGCATAAAGATTGGCGTTTTGCTAAGGAGATAAGCAAAGACGAGGTAAACACACATTTGTTGTAATAGAGAGGGGATTAATTCCATAATTACATCTCAAATATTTAGTGATAACAAACAGTAACGGTGCTTATTAAATTATTAAGCCTGAGTTAAAAAATTAAATACGCTGTTTATTCATGAGTGAATCAGCATACTACACACTTACTTAAAAAACCTATTAAATATAATAGTTTAGATGTATTTAAACGTTATTTGAATGAATAATAACAGTTCGCTTAAATCGACTGCAATTTTGCTCATTAATAAGGTACTAATAAAGGAGTAATATGAAACATTTCAATTATATATCCATAGTCTTTGGTAGGGATACTAAGTTATAATCAGTTTTTGCCAGTGTAAATGGAATTAATATGTCATTAATAAACCAAGTTCTTCAAAGCTTCCCAGGGTTAGTGGCTGTAAAAAAAATAACTGGTGAACATGTCGTTGTGAATGAAAGTTATAAGGACTTTTTTCCATTCGATGTGCATGGGCTAACGCTTGATAACATTATAGATAAAATTGAAGACAAAGATGTGATAGACCTATTACTACAGTGTAAAACTAATGATGCTGCAGTGTTAGGTGAACCGGGCAAGGTGACAACCAGCATTGAAACTTTTCTTGATACGAGTTTTGAATCAGTGCGCTATATTATGACCGATGGTGGTGATGAGTTTATGGCATTGCTGTCGTGGGATATCACTGAAAAAGTAAAAATAACAGATAAGCTTAATGCCCGCTTACAGCATGATGATTTAACGTGCATTGCCAACAAAACGGCATTAATGCAGCGTACTTTTAATAACAACAATACAGTCGTGTATTTGGACTTAGACAATTTTAAACGTATCAACGATACCTTTGGGCATCTGAAAGGTGACGAGATGCTGAAAAAATTTGCTTTGTACATCAACAACCAGTTACGTGATAAAGATACTATTTACCGTGTTGGTGGCGATGAGTTTGTGGTCGTATTTGAAGACGTTGGCAAGGTTAAAGTTGACGAACGTTTAACACAAATACGCAATAATATAGAGCAAGATGAAGCCTTCCTCGGTATTTCATTTAGTTTTGGCTTGCATGCCATGAGTCAGGATATTACCTTGTCTGGGGCCTTAGAGTCGGCAGATAAACAGCTATATGCGAGCAAACAGCTACGTAGAAGTCAGCGGTAATCGTATTGACAAGGCAAGATTTTAGTTAGAAAAGTTTTAATTAAGACAGACGAACAATAAGACAACAGTAGACTGTTAGCAGCATGCAGATATGCTGCTAACACGTTCTAGCATTAGAATGCTAATTCGATGTCATTTTTTAATTGCACGAGTTTACTGCACATAGATGGTGAACCTTCGTTGAAGTCAAATGTTTTATCATTTAGCGCGCAGATAGTACCAACCACCACACCTTGATTAACCAGCGGAAATCCAAGGTATACACCTAAGTTAAATTTCACGAAATCTTCATTGCCTTTCCATTCATCATCAATACTTGCATCTGGGATAAATACCGGCTGCGCTGTATCAACTACACGTTCACAATACAGTTCGTGACAGCCTGGTTGTCGGCTTTTCGGTCCACAGTCACCGACATTGTAAATAGGCTGTTCATTGGCAACGACAACTTCCATTGTGTCGGGTTTTGACTCCATGATCAGGATTGAATGTAAACCTGAATGATCTGCAAGCGTATTAAGGCGCTCTTGCCATTCCGTGAATGATTGTTTGATGTTAACAAATGGCATATTAATTCCTTATATCCTTATTTGGAGTTATTTTGATTATACCTATTAAGTGTATTTTTTTAGTTGATTAGATCGCACTTTTACAAACTTAATAGTAAATTATTGTCAGTGAAATGGCTTATGTTAATACCTTAACCCTGCCTTAACCCCTTATTAATTATACTTGCCTCAATAGAATTGAGGAGATAAAAATGGCCACGTTAAGACCATTACGGTATTCAGTGTTAGCACTGCGATATTCAACGTTAGCACTTACTGTAGCAGCAGTTGTTGGCTGTAGCAATACATCGGTTAATTATCAACAAAAGGCTGATGCAGCACTAACAGCACAAACACATTGGCAATATCAGCAGCAAGATGCAGCAGCCCTCACGCAACTCACGCAATTAATTGCGATGCCTGCGCTTACGAGTTTAGTTGAGCAAGCAATATTGAAAAACCCCAATTTGCAACAAACCGCGATAGCCCTACAAATTACTTATGCACAACGTGGCGTGACGACAAGTGAGCGTTCCCCACAAGTCAGTGCTGGCTTTGATGCTAAAAATAATGATGGTGATGAAAGCTATCAAGCAGATGTCAACGTCAGTTGGGAACTCGATTTATGGCAAAAGATAAATGACGAAGCGCTGGCTGCAGATATGGATATTGCTAATTCCCAGGCGCTTTATCAAGGTGCACGCGATGCATTAGCTGCAAACATTATGCGCAGTTGGTTACAAATAAATCTCCAGCAACAGCTCATCGCTATTGAAACGTCCCGATTAACAGTATTGGAAAATAACGAGCGTTTTATTTTAAGCCGTTACCGTACTGGACTAGGTGCACTCGAAGAGCTCGACAATGCAAGAACAAGCGGTGCTAAAACGCGCGCAACATTGGCTGAACAGCAAGAAACATTAGCACAAAATCAACGAAATCTTGGGGTATTGTTAGGGCAAACCTCCGCAGTTCAAGCTGCGAGTGAATTTCCAACGGTATTACAACCATTAGCGATGCTACCAGACCAAGATCTCGGCCGCCGACCTGACTTACAAGCCGCTTACGCAGCAATAAATGCAGCGCAATACCGAACGGATGTTGCATATAAAGCTTTGTTACCGTCAATTAGTCTATCGGCATCGCTGAGTGATATTGCCAGCTCTCCGAGTGATGCGTTACTGACGAGTCCTGCCTGGAGCTTATTAGGTCAATTGACTGCACCGATATTTCAAGGTGGAAAATTACGTAGCCAAATTGAAATTGCAGAATTAACAACAGAGCAAGCATATTGGGCTTATCAAGAAAACTTATTAATCGCAGTCAATGAGGTCGAAAATTCACTGGGTCAGGAGTTGTCACTCGAGCGTCAACAGCAACACCTTCGCGATGCATTGAATAGTGCTAAACGCAGTGAGGCTAACTATCAAACTAAATATCGCCAAGGGTTAATCGATATCTTAGATTTACTAACCGTACAGCAGCAAACTTTTGATCTGCAATCACAATTAACGCAAGCAACTTATAACCGATTGGTTAACCGTATTGATTTAGGACTGGCTCTAGGGCTTGGCATCACAACAGATATGGCCGGAGAAACATCATGAGAAAAAATGTTATTACTATCGCAATCACATTAGCCGCCGCAGCCAGTATTTTTGCCGTGATTAGCTATAACAGCGCCAAAATGGATGCCGTGAATAATCCAGTTAATAGCCCTGTTGTTAACGTGGCGGTGCAATTACCTGAAGTTGCCGTTATGGCGGTAACGAAAAATCGCTATCAAGCACAAGTAATAGGTTATGGCGAGGTGCAATCCCGTTATCAGCTAACGCTAACCAGCGAAGTTAGCGGTCAAGTCGAATCTATCGGAAAAAACTTTGCGACAGGTAAGCTGTTCAAGCAAGGTGACGTGGTTATTCACATTAATGATATTGATTATCAGCAAGCTTTAAGCAGTGCTCAGGTGGCTGTAGCGGATGCTAAATTAGCATTACTCGAAGAGCAACGGCAGGGACTGCAAGCTCGTCTGGAATGGAAAAACTCTGGTATCAGTGGCGAACCTGACTCGCCTTTGGTGTTGCGTGAACCACAATTGATTGCGGCACAAGCAACGTTAAATAATGCCCAAAGCCAGTTAACCAAAGCACAACGCGATCTGGATAAAACAGCAATAACAGCCCCTTTTCCTGCGCTTGTCGTCAGCCGGGATGTGCAATTAGGTAGTTACCTGCAAGAGGGGAATAGTATCGCGACGTTGTACAGCACAGATCGAGTTGAAATTGAGATCCCGTTGTCTGCGCATCAATGGTCTAGCTTGCCGAATATGAGTGGTGATGTTGAGGGGGAGTGGCCTGTTACCTTAACCAACACCACGGGGGATAATCAGTGGCAAGGTTATGTCGCACGAGTAGAACAACATCTTGATAATAGTAGTCGCCAGCGTTCGTTAGTCGTTGTCGTCGATCAACCTTTAGCACAAAATACCCCCCTATTTCCTGGCACATTCGTGACGGCCACGGTAGCAGGCAAAGTGTTAGATGATTTATGGCAATTACCTGCCTCAGCAATAGCGCAAAATGGCGAGGTTTGGTATATCGCTGCCGACGGTAATTTAGCTACCTTCACCGCAAATCAGCAGTTTGCACAAGGTGAGTTAAGTTATATCAAACCGATGGCGGGAATGGACAGTGCCAATATCATTATTCGTCCGTTGAATAGCTATGTTCAGGGTATGCAAGTGATAGCAAAATTGAGTAACCCCAGTGAAATACAGTTAGCAAATGCAAAACATACAGCTGTTAATACGGATGATACGACAAAAGTGATGACGGTAAATAGGGCGTTGACGGTCAATAATGCGAGCGTGAAACTATGAGTGAGCAAGAGTTAAAACCATCATCAACGACAACCGTTTCACAGCAACAAGTCGCAACAAGCTCAGCGCAAGTGCTTACCAGTACTAATCCATTACAAGGATTGATCAGCTGGTTTGCGACCAATTCAGTCGCCGCCAACTTGCTACTCATCAGTGTCATAGTGTTGGGTGTGATGGCATTAGGCAACTTACGTAAAGAAGCATTTCCGAGTATTGAACCGGATACTATTCGTGTATCGGTTAACTACGACAGTGGTGATGCAAAACAAGCGGAAGAGGGGATCGCAATCAAGATTGAAGATGCTCTTGAAACGGTGGCGGGTATTAAACGTATTACCTCTACCTCGGATGCTAACGGTAGTTCGGTGAGTATTGAGAAAACCAGTGGTTATTCACTTGATACTTTACTGACAGACGTTAAAACCAATGTTGATGCGATCAATAACTTCCCCAGTGATGCTGAGAATCCGGTGATTGATAAAGCTCGCCGTCAGGACCATGCCTTATGGGTACAGCTATACGGTGATGCGGATCGCGCAACACTACAAGCGTTAGCTGAAAAGTTAAAAACAGATCTGTTAGCTAAATCGGGTATTCGCGACCTAGAGATTAAAGCCAAAGTTGAGCCGATGATTTCTATCGAAGTCGATGAAGCCAAATTACAAGCCTATGGCTTAACCATTGCAGATATCTCGGCAGTGATTAATGCGGAGTCTGCCACACCATTAACGACGAGTTTACGTAATGGTGAAAAAGTCATGCGTCTAAAAGCGTCAGCACAAGCGTATCAGCAAAGTGATTTTGCTCGTATTCCAGTGATCACCAGCAGTAATGGTGGTGTGATCACCTTAGCTGATGTTGCCACTGTGACCGATACTTTTGCTGATGATAGTTACACCTTGTCCCGCTATGACCAGAAAAATGGCATGGCAATTGAGATCGTGATGGATGATTATGGCGATATCACTCAGATTGTCGAGCAAGCGCAAGCCGTTGTGGCTAAATGGCATGAGCGTGGATTGTTACCTGCTGGTGTTGAGCTGGTGACTTGGTACGATCAAAGTGACACGATTACCGACCGGTTATCTTTATTAACTAAAAACGCGTTAACTGGGATTGCACTGGTGTTTATCGTATTAGCGCTATTTTTGAATATCCGAGTCGCCTTTTGGGTTGCAGCAGGTTTACCGTTTGTCTTGTTCGGTACGCTATTTTTCATGCAAGATACTTTTGTTGGTTTGACGATTAACGAGATGACGACGTTTGGTTTTATCATGGCGCTCGGTATTGTGGTTGATGATGCGGTGGTGATTGGTGAAAGCATTTATACCACGCGTAAAGAAGAGGGCGATACGGTCGCGAACACCATAAAAGGCACGATGAAAGTGGCCATTCCAACCTTGTTTGGTGTATTGACCACAGTCGCTGCTTTTGTTGCCATTGCGAATGTTGACGGTAATCTCGGTAAGATCTACGCGCAGTTTGCGGGTGTTGTGACTATTTGTTTATTGCTTTCAATGGTGGAATCTAAATTAATCCTGCCATCACATTTAGCGCATTTAAATACCGCGCGTCAATCGACCAAAGGTATTAAAGGATTATGGGCTCGTATCCAAAATGCGGCAGACTTCGGATTGGAATGGTTCAATGTACGCATCTACCGTAATGTCATTGAGTGGGCATTAAAATTTCGTTATGCGATTATTTTAGCCTTCGTTGCGTTGTTTATTCTGGTGGTCGGACTACCATTAACGGGCAGTGTGCGTGTTACGTTTTTCCCTGATATACCGGGTGAAGTCGTTAGTGCTGACATGGTCATGCAAAATGATGCCAGCTTTGGTCAAACCAATGCTAATTTACTTTGGTTAGAGCAGGCCGCATTGCAGGCGGATAAGAACCTGTTGGTTAAGTACGACGTGGTGGCGACGGCTGATAATAGCGAGATCATGAGTTTACAGATCATTGCTGAAGATGACAGCTCGGGTAAATTAACGGTAGAGCTCGATGCGGATTCTGTTTATCCGTCAAACGAATTTACCGCAGAATGGAAAGTCTTGGCTGGGTCGCCTGAAGGCGTGAAAAAGCTTAAGTTTATGTCGAGTATGCACATGGTCGATAACTTTAAAGTTGAATTGAAATCGTGGGATGATGTCACGGTGAAAGCGGCAGGTACACAGTTTAAAGCTGCGCTAGAGTCGATACCGGGCGTTAGCGGTATTGATGACAACCTTAACCCTGGGCAGCCACAGATACGTTTTGTATTAACAGACCAAGGCCGTAGTTTGGGCATGGATACGGCCACCTTATCACAGCAAGTGCTACAAGCTTTTGGTGGTGATATTGTACAGCGTTTCCAACGAGATAAAGATGAAGTAAAAGTACGTGTTCGTTACCCTGAGGCACAGCGTCAAACGTTAGCCGATATTATGCAAGCACGTGTGCGTACGCCTGATGGTACAGTTGTACCCTTGAGTAGTGTGGCGAATATTAGCAGTGAATATCAAGAAGATGAAATTACCCGTATTGATAGTTTACGTACTGTATACCTAACGGCATCGGTAGATAAATCGATATTAGCGTCTAATGAACTGGTGGTTAATTTACAACGTGATTTAGTGCCTGTGCTGGCACGTAATTTTCCAGAATTGAATATACATTTTGCTGGTGAAGCGGAAGAGCAGGGAGAAACGACTAGTTCGATGATCTCGGTATTTGTGGGGGCATTATTGGCAATTTATGTGCTGTTGGCGATACCACTTAGATCATATGTGCAGCCGGTGCTGATTATGTTTGCTATTCCGTTTGGTATTGTTGGCGCGATCTTGGGGCATTGGGTAAATGATTTGACGCTTAGTATTTTATCGTTGAATGGTATTCTTGCGTTAAGTGGCGTGGTGGTGAATGATAGTTTGTTGTTGGTATCACGGTTTAATGAATTGATGAAAGAGGCGAAACTGTCACTACATGACGCTATTGTGACGGCTTGTAGCGGGCGTTTACGTGCAGTGTTATTAACGTCGGTAACCACTTTTGCAGGACTTGCGCCCTTGCTTGGTGAAACGTCAACGCAATCGCAATTTTTGATCCCTGCAGCAGCATCTCTGGGGTATGGCATTTTGTTTGCAACACTCATCACCTTAATATTGATACCTGCGTTGTTGTTCATTCAATATGAAGTTAAACAGTTTTTCGTTAATATAATGGGGAAAGGTGAAACTAGTCTAGCCGCTGACTAAATAAGCTAGAGTCAGTCAACAACGAGCAACTCGCCGTGAGTCCATCCATGGCGGGTTAGTTAAATTGAACGTGAAAAGGTAAGTAAAAATGTTAAACCTGTTGTTAGTGGAAGATGATTTAGATTTAGCGACTGCTGTGGTGGATTATTTAGAGTTAGAAGACATTCAATGTGACCATGCTGCGAATGGACTCGCGGGTTTAAATATGCTCATGAGTAATGATTACCAGGCGGTTATCCTTGATTTAAATTTGCCTAAAATGGACGGGTTAACAGTCTGTAAAAATATGCGTGAGCAGGGTATAGATACGCCAGTATTGATGTTAACTGCGCGTGATAGCTTGGATGATAAATTAGTGGGGTTTGATTCTGGCGCTGATGATTATTTAGTGAAGCCGTTTGCGATGGAAGAGTTGATCGTGCGTATGCAAGTATTAGCCCGTCGCCGCAGTGGTCAAGTTAAACGACTAACGTTGGCTGACTTAGAGTTAGATCTACAACAAAAGCAAGCCTATCGTGCTAAGCAGTTATTAAAGCTATCTCCTACCGCGTGGAAGATCCTAGAAACATTAATGCGTGCCAGTCCAAACCCTGTTTCCCGTGAAAAATTGATGCAATCAGTTTGGGGTGATGAGCAACCTGATAGCAACAGTTTAAAAGTGCATATTTTTAATTTACGTAAGCAATTAGGTGCAGGTGATGCCGCGCCATTATTACAGACGATATCTGGTATTGGCTTTGCGTTACGAACGTCGACGGAATAGGGCTATATAATGAAGTTAAGACCCAGTTTACGGTTATATTTTCTTGGTGCGATGTTGTTCTTAGGCGTGAGTATGGCAATCACTTTTTCTGCGCTGACGGTTAACTATTTTGTTGAAGGTATGGATTCGGTATTACGTGGCACTATGGTCGAAGTCGCTGATACCGAAGGTCTAGAAGTACAGGATGGTAAGCCGATGATGTTACTGGATTTTCATGTCGCAAGTCGCTGGCAAGACTTACCCAAAGAAGCCCGTGAAAACTTTGCTGTTCCACCGACAAAGATGTTTGAATTTAATAAACATGTCGTTAAAGATGAGTTGTTTTCACCGCCTAATGCAGTGCATTTTGTGATGGTAATGAAGACCAAACAGGGGCAATTATTGTATATCTACAAATCCTATAAAGGTGATTTACATGCTCGATTATCTGATGGACCAGGTTCTCAATTCGTTTGGATCCCGGTTTTTGGTTTA
This sequence comes from Moritella sp. F3, assembly GCF_015082335.1. Classification (NCBI taxonomy): domain Bacteria; kingdom Pseudomonadati; phylum Pseudomonadota; class Gammaproteobacteria; order Alteromonadales; family Moritellaceae; genus Moritella; species Moritella sp. F3. The sequence goes on from NZ_BLRL01000003.1 coordinate 157,083, forward strand.
AGTGGCATTGCCGTTTTTGCCTTACTGCTGATCGTGGTGATGCGCCGTGTTGCCTCGCCTGTAGAAGCATTACGGGATTGGGCTAAGTCATTAAATGCAAAAAGTTTGCTGCATGCACCGCCTGAATTTAAATACAAAGAATTAAACACCTTAGCTAAGATTATTCATAACAGCCTTAATACAGTGCAGGATAGCCTAGATCGAGAACATGAGTTTTTGCGTAACGCCAGTCATGAGTTACGTACCCCCATCGCAGTGATCAGGACTAATGTGGAACTGCTGAATAAAATCAACACGAAATCACCAATGACAGTGAAACAGCAACAAGTTGTTGAGCGTATCGAACGCGCGGGTTTTACCATGACACATTTAACGGAAACGTTGTTGTGGTTAAGCCGTGATGAGTCTTTATCGTTAACTCTTGAGCGCGTTAAGTTAGATGAGTTGATCAGACAAACAACCGAAGATTTGAATTATTTATTACGTGGTAAGTCTGTCACTGTTGAGCTTGATACAAGTGAGTGGCAAGTCGAATTACCAGCAACGGCCTGTCGTATTGTATTAGCTAACTTGGTGCGTAATGCCTTTCAGCATACCGACTCTGGTGTGGTGACTATTTATCAGCACCAAGGACAAGTAGTGGTACGTAATGTCAATGATGATGTAGATAGTAATGATAATATTAATGGTGTCGTTGAGCAAAGCGTTGGCAATACTGATACCAACAGCAATGATTTGGGCTTTGGGTTAGGGGTTAAATTGACAGATAAACTGACCGCTCGCTTTAACTGGTATCACGAACGGTTAGTTGATAGTTCAGGGCATAAAGTGACGGTTAACTTTATTACCCCGAACGACATTAAAACGGTGCAGGATAGCGTTTAAACACGGCGCTAATATCGTCTAATACTTGTGGTGTTAGCGGTGTGGCGAAAGCATTAATGTTTTCTTGTAGTTGCGGCATTGTCGTCGCCCCGATAATGGTCGAGGTAACACCATCAACCTGATCACACCAAGCTAATGCTAATTGTGCTGGGGTGATGCCATGCTGGTGGGCAATCTCTGCATATTCAGCTGTCGCTAGCTGAGCTGCTTCAGTGTCTCTAAATAGCTTATTACGTTGCGAGAATGTCCAGCGGCTGCCTTCTGGGCGCGCATTGTTCAAGTACTTGCCAGATAGCATTCCCGTTGCAAGGGGTGACCACGGCAAATAAGCGATATCTTCATGCACGCAGTTTTCAATTAAATACGGCCAGTCTTTAGCATGCAATAAACTGAATTCGTTTTGAATCGATACCATGCGCGGTAACTTGTGCTGCTCGCTGAGTTTAAGGTAGGTATTAATGCCCCAAGTGGTGTCATCAGATAAGCCACAAAAACGGATCTTACCTGCATCAACACAACGTTGTAATCCTTTTAATATATCCAACATTTGCGCAGTATGATCCGCGGTATTAATATCACTAAAACGCATGTCATTAGGCGTATGTCGGCCAAAATGCGGGTTCGGGCGGTTAGGCCAGTGCAATTGAAACAAGTCAATATAGTCGGTTTGTAGACGCTTTAACGACGCGTCAACAGCTTCAACAACTGCATCACCGGTGATCGGCGCGCCATTGCGTACCCAAGGTAAACCTGGGCCGGCAATCTTAGTCGCTAAGATAATGTCTTTACGACGCTGTGGGTTTGCTGCTAACCAATTACCGATAATGGTTTCGGTTTTTCCATAAGTATCGGCTGACGGCGGCACCGCATACATTTCTGCGGTATCGATAAAGTTAACGCCTTGCGCTAGAGCATAATCGATTTGTTGATTGGCGTCTTGCTGGCTATTCTGAAAACCCCACGTCATGCTACCTAAGCAGACTCGAGATACAGATAAACCACTACTACCCAGTATTGAAAATTGCATTGTCATCCTTATGCTGCTTGTTCTTTTTCATCGTTATAGGTTAGGGCAATACTAACAAACATTTGTTCACAATTAATGAATGCTTCAACCACCGCAGGATCAAAGTGGCTGCCATTACCCGCTAAGATAATTTCTTTGGCTTTATCGTGGCTAAATGCAGGTTTGTAAACCCGTTTAGAAATCAGCGCGTCATAGACATCCGCCAGTGCCATCAAGCGTCCTGATAGCGGGATATCATCACCACTTAATTGATAAGGGTAACCGCTGCCATCCCATTTTTCATGGTGGCTAAGCGCTATTTCTCGGGCGATAGCAAGGAAGCTGTTGGAGCCCATCTGCTTTTCTGCCACGGCAATAGATTCAGCCCCTATCATAGCGTGCGTTTTCATGATGGTAAATTCGTCATCAGTCAATTTTCCGGGTTTCAACAAGATAGCATCGGGAATACCCACTTTACCAATGTCATGCAGCGGCGCAGATTTGTAAAGTAAATCAACCGTCTCATTGGTTAAATAATCGCGGTATTTAATGTTGCTTTGTAATTGAATTGCTAATGCGCGTACGTATTCTTGGGTGCGTAAAATATGCCCACCCGTTTCATTATCACGGGCTTCAGCTAAGGCTGATAAGCCAACAATCGCGACATCACGGGTTTGTATGACTTCGTCCTTGCTGCGCGCAAGCTTATTGAGCATATCATTAGTGTAATAAGCAATAATGCCTAATTCACCTTGGTCTGATACTGGCACTCGAACACTGAGATCGCCGTTTGCTGCTGCGATCAATACGCGTTGTTGATTATCTAATAACAGGCGTAATAATTGCAACCAGTGGTACATGATCGTACAGGTGTAAATGATCAATACCACCGCGACAAAAATAAATTCTTTGATGATGCTAACTAATGCGGCCTGTTCTTCTATTTTGCCGATATTGTCGGTTAACCAACGTACATCTTTCACCATAATCATGGCTAAAATAGTGGTTAACATAATCACGATAAACACCACTAACGCGGCAAGTTGGCTCGCGATAGAGTGACGCATGTGGGTCATCTTCTCTGGCAACTGCGGGTATTCGGTGTGTGGGTAATGTTTTACTTGTGCTTGCAGCGCCAAATCGAGGCTAATAAGCGCGCCTAAACAACCTATGCCAAACAGTACCTTTAAGTTACTTTCTACTGGGAAGTCATAATAACCGTTATACCAAACAGAAAGGGCGAGTGCACCAGCAATGAAAATACTTAGTTCGAGGAATACATGCTTAAACCCGCCAGCATCTGGGATCAGTTTCGTTCTCACCATAAACATGGCTGCGAATGCGATAAAAGCATAAGCGCTACTCTGCCAAATTGAGATAGATTCAATAAAGGGACAAACACGTCCACCATAGATACTGAATATGACGGCTGCGAAGAAGTAATGTTGTGCAGCGTGCTGTTTTGTGAGCGTTAACATGGTTATAAGTGTATTCCTTAGCTTGAAACAGTAGTCAGTATACGGATTTTATATTGAGATACTATGCGTCTTATTTTCTATAAATATCAGGATTATAAAATAAGTTAGCGGTAACTTTATAAATTACTTAATAACCATTGTAATCAATACCTTAGGGCTTGATGGGTTCGTTGAGTTGTAATTGTGATAGCTCCGACCAGACATTTTTCGTTTCAATTTTTTGAACTCACGCACACAAACGTGAAATGTTGTCACATTACTCCGCCATATGAGTATCAATACCTAGTTATTGGTACTGTTGAGTGCTCTAATACTTTACTAGTACTTCAAGTTGGGTATTCACCAGATCGTGTTGTAAGACTACGTGATTATTATTGATAGGGAAGATAATGGATATATCTCATGAATCAAATGCATTAGACGTTTATATGCAACAGGTCAATAAGGGTCGTAAATTATTGACGAAAGAAGAAGAGTACGAACTTGCAGTTGCAGTTGGTCAGGGTGATCTACTTGCGAAGAACCGCATGATTGAAGCTAATTTACGCTTAGTCATCAGTGTGGCTAAGCGTTATCAATATAGTTCGATTCCTTTGGTTGATATTATTCAAGAAGGTAATACGGGTTTAATCCGTGCCGTAGAGAAGTTTGATGCCAGTAAAGGTTATCGTTTTTCAACGTATGCAATTTGGTGGATAAAGAATAATATTGAGCGCAGCATTATGAATAACTCGCGCACTATTCGTATCCCAATTCATGTCGGAAAAATGCATAAAAGTATCGCTAAAGTAGCCAGAGAACTCGGCCTTGATGTTGGTAGTGATAATGACTTAGTCGTTATTGCCAAGGTATTAGAGACCGACATTGAAGAAGTAATGGACGTATTGTCTTATTACTTTAATGAATTAAGTTTAGATAAAGGCATGATGACTGATCACGATTCAGTGACGACGCTTGGTGATATTATCGAAGGCGAAACAACGAGTACGCCTTGTGCTAAACTAGAAACTGGTAACACACGTGATTATTTGTTGGCGCTATTAGATACTTTGCCAACATTAGAACGTAATGTAATTGAGTTACGATTTGGGTTAACAGATGAAGAACCGCTGAGCTTATTACGCATTGGTGAACGCTTATTAATATCTCGTGAAAAAGCCCGTACGATAATCCGTACTAACCTAAGACGACTAAAACCAAAATTATTAGTCAACAGCGTCCAGCAGCATGATTACATTACTTAATCGCGAAGTGATTTTAATGCTAGTGATGTAGTGATGTAGTGATGTAGATAGGATACCGCTTGCTAATGGTGAACATGATCAAGGCAAGCGGTCAATACGACTATTATTAATTTTTAATACGATTATTATCAAGCTTTAATGCGATTGCTCAAGTGCCAATAATTGCTGCTTTAATTCCAAACCATACGCATAACCTACCAACTTATTATTCGCGCCGATAACACGATGACAAGGAATAATGATTGGGATTGGATTTTTGTTATTCGCCATACCAACCGCACGTGACGCATTCGGGTTACCCAGACCTGCTGCTATGTCTTTATAACGCCGCGTTTCCCCATACGGCATCTTAATGAGTTGCTGCCAAGCATGACGTTGAAATACTGTACCTAGCGGATTTAATCTCAGTTCAAACACCTGTCGTTTGTTGGTGAAATATTCACGTAATTGCTGCTTAGCCTCATTAAAATAGGTACTTGAATGTTGCCAGTGTGCTGAAATTTGGATAGGTTTCGTGCCATTATCGATCATGAGTTGGGTAATGCCTGTATCGTCACCCACTAAAATGATGTGACATTCTTGCTCACCAGTGGCAGAGGTATAAGAGATGCTGAATTTATCGTAGTACATAACGGCGTTACAACTTAAAGAATAGAATCATAGATAACTAAAGTTTAATTGAAACTTACAATATTTTTTGTTATCTAGATCTGATTAATTATACTTGATTGTAGATCTCCGTGAACTAGGTAGAAATAGTACTTGTCAGCCTAAGCCCTCTGAGATCATCGCTACCATGGATAGGTTATTGAAATTATCCACACCATATGTTACTTATGTCTAAAATGTAGCATGCGACCGGCCTTTATAACATACAGTAATAAGTAGACTCTTTATGGATAACAGTTTAAATAAGAATTTGTTGAGAATTATTCAGTTAATACCAATTATTTTAAGCACTGTGTTTACTTTGATTATCATTACCTTGCTGCTCATCAATAATAGAATCGAACTCAAAGAAAATATTAGTAGCTTACGCGCTGAGTTTAATGAGCGCCAAAAGCTGCAGATTAAAAACAGAGTTGATACTATTTACCAGCAGGTCAGTTACGAACGCGATCGCATGGAGAATTTATTAAAAGCGGATATTAAAGAAAAAGTGTATCAGGCACACGATATCGCGAACGCTATTTACACTGATAATGACGATAAATCCGCAGATGATGTACAGGTATTAATTGTGACCGCGCTAAAAAGCATCCGCTTTAATAACGGTCGAGGTTATTATTTTATCTATGATATGGACGGCAATAATATCATGTTGCCTCATCACCCAGACAAAGATAAAACTTATCTAGGGGATATGAAAGATAGTCGCGGTAATTATTTTATCAGGGAGTTCATTGCACTGGTTAAAAACAAGCATGAGGGTTTTGCTAAGTGGTGGTTTTATAAACCTGATAATAAAGTTGATGAGCAAGAAAAAATTGGTTTTGTGAAACACTTTGAACCTTACGGCTGGGTCATCGGCAGTGGAGAATATGTTGAGGAATTTGAAACCACAGTAAAGAATGACCTATTGCACTGGATATCGACAATTCGATTTGGCAGTAATGGTTATATATTTGTACTGGATGATAATGGCGTCATTTTGGCTCATCAGAATAATGAATTAATTACTCAAGTTTATGGCGATTATCAGACCGAAGAACAAGTTAATATCATGTTTGATACAGCAAAAAATAATGGCGGGTATGTAACATACGACAGCCTATACAAGCCTGCTCATATGACGGGGCCGGATAAAATTAGCTATGTTAAATGGTATCCAGATTGGCAATGGGTGATGGGCTCTGGGGTATATGTCACTGCGATGGAAGAATACCTGCAACAAAAAGAACACATTATAGTGCAGCAGAACCGTATGGAGCTATTTGCATTAATTGGTTTTAGTCTACTACTTATCCTTGTTGTCGGTTTTTTCACTCAGCATCTAAGATCACGACTGACGCGCCGATTTTCTCAATTTGAAGCCAAGATAGAAACCAGTTTTATTAAACTGAAAAATGCGAATGGTGCGATGCGACATATGACGCTACATGATCCGCTTACGGGGCTGCCTAATCGTACTGCGCTAGATACATTTGTGCAGCAACGATTGACTGATGGTAATGCCGAGTACCTCGCCATTGCTTTTGTTGATATCGATAATTTTAAGTATGTAAATGACCTCTACGGGCATACCGTCGGTGATGAGTTACTTTGTGCGATCAGTCGGCAGTTTGAAACTATTTTGGATAGTGATGATATGGTTTGCCGTTTTGGTGGTGATGAGTTCCTGTTCTGTTTTTCTGGGGTAAATATGGAGGTGGAAATAGCGGCCAAGATAGCTAAAATCAACGCCATATTTGACACTAAAATGCGCTGTAGTGAACGAGAAATTAAATCAAACTGTAGTGTTGGGGTATCGGTCTTTCCCGATGATGGTCAAACCCTCGAGGTCTTGATTGGGAAAGCAGATATTGCGCTTTATAAAGCAAAGGGCCAGGGTAAAGGTAAGATCTGTTTATTTGAAGCTGAATTTGATATCCAATTAAAACGCCAGCACCTGATGAAGGAGGAACTTTATAAGGCGCTGGAACGAGGTGAATTTAAGGTCAACTATCAACCTCAGGTGAATGTGAACAACAAACAGGTGGTCAGTGTGGAAGCGCTTTGTCGCTGGAACAGCCCTGTTTTTGGTGTGGTGAGCCCTGTTGAGTTTATTACGGCGGCCGAAAAATGTGGTGCTATCCATGCGCTGGGTTTATCGATTATTAAGATTGCCTGTGAGGAGATGTTATCCATATCACCGAATGGTCACGACGCATTAGCGTTATCTATTAATATCTCTCCGATACAGGTTATTGAACCTGAATTCTTTACGAGTATAAAACAGGTTGTTAACGCGACGGGGATAGATAGTTCAAGAGTGACGTTTGAGCTGACAGAAAGCGCAGCCATTGACAGTGTATTGGGTTTATCACCCTTATTTCATGAATTAAGACAGTTTGGTTTTGGCTTGTCTCTTGATGATTTTGGTACTGGTTTTTCGTCGCTGAGTTACTTAGGGGATCTGCCTTTTAGTGAGATTAAAATTGATCGGTCATTTATTAACAAGTTTTTAGCTAATGAGCAAAGTGATGCCTTGGTAAAAACCATTATCGCTATCGGTAATTCATTTAATATGACGGTGGTTGCTGAAGGGGTCGAAACTCAAGCGCAGTATGAGAAGCTAAGGCATTATAATTGTGATTTATTGCAGGGTTATTTTTTTGCTAAACCGCTATGTCTGAATGAGCTGGTGGCGCATATTAACAGGGTATCAGCGGGAGCATAAGCTCACCGCATGTCTGCAGTTCAACCATAATACTGAACAGCAGACATGCGTGGTATTGGTTTAGTTTGCTGGAATGAAAGTTTTTGCTAGGTTACTAATGGCATTGATATCACTCTTCAATTCCGTCATTTGAGTGACGACTGTATCGGTGTGCTGCCAGTTAAGCTCTGAACCTTGTTTAATGTCCATCACGTGATTATTGATCTCGTTTGATACCACACTTTGTTCTTCCGCGGCGGTCGCAATCTGCATTGACAGTTGCGAGAGTTGCTGCATTTTTTCGTGGATGATCGCGATAGCTTGATCTGATTGTTCAGCTTGCTCGACACACAAATCCGCATTATTTTTGTTTTTCTTCATCATCACTAACCAATCATTAATGGTTTCTAACATTGTCGATAAGCTGGTATGAATGTGCTTGGCTGTATCTTGTGTACGCGATGATAATGTACGTACTTCATCTGCTACCACAGCGAAACCACGGCCTTGTTCACCAGCACGCGCTGCTTCAATCGCCGCGTTTAATGCCAGTAGGTTGGTTTGATCGGCAATGGCTTGAATATCTGTCATTAAGCTACCTACATTCTGTGCTTCGCTATTTAATTTGTCTGCAGCTGTAGATGCCTGTTCCACTTCGCGCGCAAGCTGTTTGATCTCAACTGTGGTGGTATTGATACCACTTTGCGCTTTGGCACATAAATTAAAGGTCGCGTTGATTTCATCCGAGGTTTCGACACTGTTACGGACAATTTCGTCTGTTGAAGTGAGCATTTGCGACATAGCGGTGCTGACTTCGGTTAGTTCTTTCTGCTGGTGCACTAGATTCGTACGGATCTGATTTGTACCAACAGAAACAGTATCAATGACTTTCTGAACGGGTTTGGTCGAGTCTAATGTGCGTTCTAAAATGGCTTTGATTTTGGTTTTTAGCATGCCCATATTGAAATCGAATACGCTGGCTGTGCCTTTACCGAAATACACCTGACGACTGACACTGTCAAAGGTTGACTGCATGCGTTGGGCTTTTTGCGCCATCGGGATGATGTCTTGCCAGAATATTAGCATTGGCGTAACCGCGGAAGCTAAGGCAATTAATGAGGTCGCGAAGCCAAAGTTGATATAGATAAATATTTGCGCGATAACACTGACCAAGGTTAACAAGATAAAACGTTGGCTACGGGTAAATTCAAACAACAGGCCTTTGCCTTGCAGGTTTTTGTAGACGGTGCTTGCTCGGTTAATCATTTGTGGTGTCGCGGGTGTGCTGACTTCTTGATGGCCGACTATTTTACCGTCTTCAAACTGGGGTGTAATAAAGGTATCTAACCATACGTCTTGACCGCTTTGGGTTGTTTGACAGATAACACCTTGCCATGAGAAACCTTGTGCTAAGGTTTTTCTCACTTCATCAATAACGGCAGCAGGCATGGTTGACGAGTCTAACTCTCGGCTTTTTTTTCCTAATAAGCCATCTTCAGAATAACCTAATGCGTCACAATACTGATTGTTGACATAGGTGTATTCACCTTTGCTGTTTACTAATGAAATGAATTGCACGGAGTTGTTAGCCATCAAGTTACCTATTAATGTATAAATCATCGATTAATAAATCAAAATAACATTGAACTTAATTAGAGTCATCTGATAGTTAGCATTAATGTGGTGGTTGTAGCTATTATTTACGCTGTTTATATGCCGTAGTCATTTTAGCAGCATGTTGATGTATGTTTCTTCTGCAGCGAGGTAGAGCACAACATGAAAAAAACCGATGTTGTGCTGCGTATTTAATGTTAGTCACAGTTGTAAACAACGCGCTAGGTTAGCCTTTCTAATCGCGTTGTTTGTAACTTGACGAGGTTAAAGCGCCAACATTCTTGCGGTCTTTGCTGGAATAGACAGTTTATGATAACGCGATGTAATGGTTTCGGTATGATTACTCAACTTGTCTTTATAGGCTACATTCCAATTAAACTCAGTCTTGTATGTGTCTATGGTATAAGAGCGCTCTTGAGCACATTTATTGATGCCAACGAGGCCATTCTTTTCACGTTGAAAAATGAGCATGCACTTATCACTGTACAAGGTAGTCATCTGTTTACCTTTCATTGCATTGTGAAAGCTGATCATTTTTACCATATCATCGCGATCCCACACATTTTCCCATCGACCATTATCCTTATCTTCAGCATCTGGCAGTGCATCGCTATAAATTAACGGCGAACCTCCGTCTCTGCCTAAAATATAGGCATAAGCTAATTTCTCATTAACAGGATCCATTATTTGATAACGAAAGCCGTCGTTGGTCGGAATATCATGGGTAATGGTAAAGGTGATTGCGCGGTTATTTGGCAATGCTTGACCATAAGCTTCTGGATCATGGAGTAAAGACATACTGCCATCATAAGAGAATGCGGCTCTTATCGACGCAAACAGTGGAAAGTCATAAGCGCCATGATTGGTGTTATTCAAATAAGGTTCAAGAAACTTATGGTAGTTTGACTGACCTTTACCACCGCTGGTAATCACTTCACCAAACACGTGCATATTGGCTGTGATCTCTGGGGTGAATACTTGACTCACTTGATAGTCACTCATGTGTTTTACTGCATCGATTCTAAACCCTTTTACGCCCATATTTTTTAAAGCTTGCAGGTATGAACGTTGCTGCTGGACAACATAGTCGCTGGGATCAAGGTCGGGTAAGCCTTTATCGTTATCACCACCACACAGTCTCCAGTATTGTACGTCACCGGGTTCTTCATAATTAGTGATACAGCCTGGTGGATGAAAATCGGCACTAGAAAATAACCCCTTACTCAGATCGCCAAACAGGGTTTGTTTTTTTATATATTCACTATTGGCACTGTATTGGGTTAACAATTCACTGCCGGGATAATTTAGGTCGTCTCTTTTCCAGCTTTCATTCGCCATGTGGTTTAATACGATGTCGGCGTATACATCCACACCTTCTTTTTTAAGCGCGAGTATTAATGCCTGTAAATCTTCTTTATTACCGACAGGCGAATCAATTAAACGAATATCTTGTGGTTGATAACGTGCCCACCATTCTTTACCAGAAGATTTTAATGGTGGTGATACTAATACTTTTTTATAACCCGCTTGCGCTATATTTTTAGCTTGCAGGGTGACGTCATTATACTTCCAGTTAAAAGCATGAAGAATAGTATCTGCACTCGCATTGGTTATCGTGCCAGATATAAACATCGCGCCTAATAATAACTTCATTATTGGATTTGATGTAAATTTGAAATTTAATTTCATCGTTATGTACTCATTGAATATGTAGCTCAATAATATAAAGCTTATTTTTATTATTCATGTTTATTAATGCCAAATATTGAATCCATACCTCTTTCGGTAGTGCATGATTTTTTATTTATCGTTTATGTATGTGTTAGATATAACTAATTGTACGAGTGAATTTATACTTTAAAGATATTCAGGCGATAGCGTTGACCGGATACTAACCATAAGGCAAACTCAGAGCCAATATAATCCAACACTGATTTTTATAGGGAAACAAACATGAGCGGCACGAACAGAGCAGACATTCAAAAAGGTTCATCGGTATCGATTGTACTGAAACAAGACCAGCGCAGTGGCAACTTAACTGACGGTATCGTCAAAGACATTTTAACGAAGTCACCGAATCATCCACACGGCATTAAAGTACGTTTAGAAAGTGGTGATGTAGGAAGAGTTAAAGTGATTAAAGACTAATACAATGTAGGGCTCTGTATTGAGAGCCCTACAAGTTGGGAATTTGATTAAGTGAGGGGTTCGATATAATCAAATAGACCGAGTGTATCAAGCAGAGCCATTAGCGCTAAAGCGAGTCCAGCACCCGTGAACAACCAATAAAAAGCTCTTGCTAATATACGATCAAAGCGGTTGGTATACTCAAATAATACTTCTGCATCGGCAAATAAACTTGATAACGGACTTTGTTTTAATTTATCCGTAATAAAGCGTGGTAATGACAATGCCTGAGCTACTTTAATTATGTCCCAACCACTGACAAACTCAAAACCTAGCTTATCTTTTGTGGCTGGATTTTTTCTGAGTTTGCGTACGGTTATTTGACCAAAAGCAACATACAATATGCAAGCCAGAAAGATAAAAAGAAAAACAAAAGCTAATAGCTATGAGAATATATTCATTCTACCCCCAGTAAATCCATAATTGAATCGTACCAATCACCACTATTATCATTGATTGCGTTGCGCGCCAAAAATCATGCTGCTGTCGATACCACATTGGCCAGCAAGTTCGTCGGCTTTAATTGGCTTGTTGCACAGTAAAATCTAACTCATTTCAATTCCTTTTTATCTTGTTTAATCAAGTCCTTTGATTAGCTGGGGTTAGTTTAGCCTAGGGGTACGTTTATATGGAAGAGTAGGGATGTTATATAAGCATAAAATCAGTCTTGGTTTGAATCTTAGAGTTACAATTCAAGTGGTTAAGTTATCTATTATGTTGTTAAGAACTATGTAACTATATTGATATCATTATCAAAGTGCCATAAAATTAATTCGACATCATAGTTACATATTTTAATGCGGGTGCAGTGTGATTAAAAAATTTGAGCTTTGGATAATACAAGAATATCCAAGAATTAGGAATACATCTAGATATCCAAATACAGTTAAAACTATATCTAACCATCTAGCTAAGAAAGGTGTACCTAACTCTAATATTTATTCAATAGAATCATCTATGGTTGCAAGGACGTTAAGAGATGTTTACTTTAGCTTTGATGATATGTTCGCATTGAATAAACGCGGAAATAATATGTATAGTAGAGCGTTCGACCTGTATATAGAATTTTTAGATGGAAACAACTATAAGCTTTCCCTTGAGCAAGATGTTAATTCAGTTCTGTCTGAGCTTGTGTTAACAAACACACAAAAAAGCACTCTAATTACTAGTCGAATTGGGCAGGGGAAATATAGAACTAAGCTGGTTGAATATTGGAATGGCTGCTCTGTAACCGGTTGTAAGCAAATTCCACTGTTAGTAGCATCGCATATAAAGCCATGGGCTATTTCAGATGATCACGAAAGACTCGATTTATATAACGGGCTTTTATTACTGCCGAATATAGATAAAGCTTTTGATAAGGGGTGTATTTCATTTGACTCATCAGGTTCAATTTTAATTTCACGTGACTTTAGTGAGTTTGAATTGTTTGGTGTAACAGAAAAAATGAAGATTTTAATGAATGACAAGCATCAGCCATATTTGGATTACCATCGTAAAAATGTATATGAAAATTACATATAGTAGTAACTTACTAATTTGTAATTAACTACCTATATATATTTAGAATACCAATTATGCTAATCTGCCTCAGTCTCCACGCATTCAAATCTGAGGTTAAGATTAGCTATGCACGCCAACTTTTATGACGCTAATGCCCAACAGTTAGCAGATCAATATTTATCCAAATCCTTTGAAGAAGTGCATGCCGCATGGGCTGAATTCTTACCTGTAATTCTAAATAAACCTAACGCCCGAATTCTTGATTTAGGTGCTGGGGCAGGGCGTGACAGTAAATACCTCGCAGAACAAGGCGAAGCCAAAGACATAAGTATTGTCGCTGTTGAACCCGCCAAGCTATTAGCCGAAATCGGCCAGCAACAAACTCAAGGTTTGAATGTAAAGTGGGTGGAAGATTCATTACCTGCGCTGGATGTAGTGAGTTGCCAAGAAGTCAGTTTCGACCTCATTCTGCTCAGTGCCGTGTGGATGCATATTCCTAAAACTGACCGTCCTCGCGCAATTCGTAAGTTAGCCAACCTCCTTAAACCCGGTGCGAAATTAGTTATCTCTCTGCGTCATGGCCCAAGTGGTGACGAACGTAAAATGCATGATGTCAGTACCGAAGAGTTAGAGTTATTGGCTAAGACTGTAGGTTTGTCTGTTGTGCTTAAAACAGAACACGATAGCGATAAACTTGGTCGTGATACCGTGCATTGGCAAACCGTAGTATTACAGCTACCTGATGATGGTTCGGGGGCGTTCCCTTTCATTCGTCATGTAGCATTAAACGATGGTAAGTCAGCGACGCATAAACTGGCATTAATGCGGGTGTTGTTACGGATTGCTGATGGACACCCTGGCGCAGTTATTCGTCGCGAGCATACTTTGCAAGGTAGTCGAGTGATATTACCTGTCGGGTTGGTGGCGTTATATTGGTGTCATCAATACAAAGTACTTATCGACCAGCATGGTTTATACCAAACCCCAAATAAAAGTCCGAATATGGGATTTATGAGACCTGATGGCTGGCATAAATTAACGCATCGCTCTGCAACTGATTATCGTATCGGTCATTTATTTGTTGGCGATGATGCCAAAGCATTACACCGTACGTTAACGAAGGCGGTTCAAAATATTAAAGAAATGCCATGTACACATATAACCTTACCTAATAGTGATGTCTGTGTATTTGAAGTTGAAAGCAAAACAGTACGAGCTAAAGATAGCTTGTTTTTAGACATGGAGTCCTTGTTGCAATGGGGGGAGTTCTCACTGCCAGAAACGGTATGGAATGCCTTTGCACGTTATGCGTGTTGGATTGAACCTGTACTAGTTAGTGAATGGATGAAAACCATGAAAGGTTATAAGGGTAATCAAAGCCCTAAGCAGCAACTTGCAATAGTGAACTCGTTAGATTGGTTAGAGGCCAAACGCTCTACAGAAGAGAGTCGAAAGCGTTTTGACGTATTACGACAAACGCAAAGCCTGCAATGTGTTTGGTCTGGCAAGATTTTAAAGCAAGAGTTTGCAATAGACCATTGCATGCCGTTTGCACGTTGGCCGAATAACGATCTGTGGAACTTGCTACCAAGTGACAGTAAAGTGAATGGCCAGAAAAGTGATAGTTTACCCACCGCGAAAAAGCTTAAAGACGCGCGTTTACGAATTACAGACTGGTGGCAACACGCTTGGACTGATGATGCTATGCAATCAACTCGCTTCTTTGCTGAAGCTAATATAGCTTTGCCGGGGCTAACGACGAATAACACCTCAATTGATGATCTGTTCGAAGCGTTGGAATTACAACGTGGGCGACTGAAAGAAATGCAGCAATTGAGGGAGTGGGGGGATAATTAATCACCCTTATATATTTTAGTATCCGATGTGACATTATTTTCAAGGAATTACCAATTTATGGATTTTAACAAGCAGTTTGATTTATATCGAGAGTATGTACAAAACACACTTAGCCAATTTCCAGTGGATTCGACAAAGTTAAATTGTATAGCCGTATTTAAGGCATTAGCAGAACTGATCTATGAGAAAGAAACTCAACTACATGTGAGTGGCGTTGATGTAGTTAACCGAGAAATACTGCAAAAAAGAGTCAGTGAACGTTATCCTGTTAATGCAAATGCTCGTCGCCAAGAGGTGAATAAATACTTGTCGCAACGATTCCGATTAAAAGGTGATAAAGAACCAAGTTTTATTGAATTTACTTTAAAAAATGATACACAGATTTATTCAAGATTAGATGAGGTTGATGCAGGCTCGAAGAGAGAAGGCTATCGAATTTGCGACTTTTTGGAACGAGATAAATTGATTGATTTTTTACGTAATTTGGATTTGACTGTTTATTACTTACAACCATCAGAACTTACATTAATAGGAATTGTTGATGCTTACTTAAAGACTTTTGTTAATAATTCACCGAATCAAAAATGGTTTATTGATTACAGCAAAATTGTCAGTCAGTTTCAACGTACCGATAAAATAACCGAGGAACAATTAACCTCTCACTGGCTAAAGCAAAGAAATGGTGTTGCTTTAATTAAAAATGGAATCACTTCAAAGGCTGATTTTCAATCGGCAAAACCAGCTTTGGAGAAAATAACTCAGCTGATGAAAAGCAGTAGTGACTTGAGGAATTATAATCAAGCATTAAAACTAATGGATGAGGCTAAAGAGGAACAACAACTTTCAAAGATATACAATGCCGTATTAAATCGAATTGCGATTACTTATAATTCTGATGAATTAACCTTTCCTGTTGATAGAAAAGTGATGCCCAAGTTAGTAAATTTCTTTAATGATGTATTTAATTTAGAAATAGACGTTAAGGGTAAAAACTGGTTCGAATTAAGTACTTCTTTAAAAGTTGCGATGAAGGAGTGTATTCCTATGGAGGTCGATCCACTCAAACTCAACATTATTATTTGGCGAATTTATGAAAATAAAACTATTTTTAGCCAATTGTTGAATTCACAGTTTTACGATGAGAATGGAGAGGGACATATGACTTCAAACGCATTAAACCAAATTCTTTATGGTCCTCCTGGAACAGGTAAAACATACCATTCTATCGAGGCTGCAGTAAAAGCTGCAGAGCCGACATTTACCTTTGATACTCGTCAAGAATTAAAAACAGAATACGATCGCCTTGTTGTAAAAAATCGAATTCGATTTGTGACATTCCATCAAAGTTATGGCTATGAAGAGTTTGTTGAAGGCTTAAGCGCGAAAACAAAAGACGGCCAAATTTCGTATTATGAAAAAGATGGTATTTTTAAAAAGATCTGCACTACAGCGCAAGCAAAAAAGGTAGTTTCAGTTCTTGATCATGACCCCCGATTTTCAGCGCTTATGGTATTGTTAAAAGGCTATCAAGAAAACGGTACGCCATTAGAAACAGTTCAGGGCAAGCGGTTTATAATTTCCAAGGTGTCGGAAATTTCAATAACAGTTCAACCTGAAGGTGCCGAAAATACGAAAAGTGTGAATGTTAAGCATTTGATTAATTATTTGTTTTCACGTGATAACGATTCTATTACTAATCATTCGCCTGCATATATCCGTGGTATTGCTATTGTGTATGATAAGTTGACTCAGTCGTTTGATGATACAAAAAAGAAAAACTATGTGCTAATTATTGACGAAATTAACCGCGGTAATATCTCTAAAATATTTGGGGAGCTGATCACCTTGATTGAGCCCTCTAAGCGAGCAGGTGCTGATGAAGCTTTGTCTCTTACCTTACCTTATTCAGGAACGACATTTTCAGTACCAAAAAACTTATACATTATCGGCACAATGAACACGGCAGACCGCTCATTAGCTATGATGGATACTGCTTTACGTCGTCGTTTTGACTTTGTTGAAATGATGCCAAATACCGCGTTATTTAATGGTATTAACGTTAAAGGTATCAACTTACAGTTAATGCTTGAAACAATGAACAAGCGTATTGAAGTGCTTTATGACCGTGAACATACATTAGGTCATGCTTTCTTTATGCCAGTTAAAGCGCTGGTGGATGCTAACCAAATCGATGATGCATTTACTGAACTAAAATCTGTATTCAAAAACAAAATCATTCCATTGCTCGAAGAATATTTCTTTGAAGATTGGAACAAGATCCGCTTAGTTCTAGGTGATAACCAAAAAGATGAATCACTACGATTTATAACGGAAAAAACACAATCATACGGAGATATCTTTGGTTTGGATCATGGCTTAGACAGTTATGAAACTGAAAATACCACGTACGCGTTAGCTCCGTTTGATGGTGACAGTTCAGTGTGGAATGATCCTAAAGCATACATAGGTATATACCCTAAAGAGCCTACAAAACTCGCTAGTGTCGCAGAGGCTGGATAGTTGTGACAAAAGTAAAACAAAACGTCACTGTTTTTGAATATAGCCATCTGGGTAAAGGTGAAAAGGCGGCTAATTCGAACCGTATAACACAAATCTCTGCATCCGCGTTTAACTACCTTAAGCAGCTGTGCTTGTGTGATGAATCTGAAAGCCGTTTTCTTAGTCTAAAGATTATCGACAGTACCGAAGTCTTGCGGCTGAATAACTATGCAGGTGTGATTCTTACGCCGGATGGTACGCAGATTGAAGTACTGCCTAAGATAGCGAAACGCCTTGAAGGTAAAGTCGGTGAGGATAAAGCCCGACAAACATTATTGACCATGCTTAAAACCTTGGGGTCGTTTCGTCATATCCAGACTAGCAGTGCCAATATCAGTAAATCTAAGATGCCGTTGTTAGAAGTGTTTATCACGCAGTTTTTAGACTCAGTGAATACATTGGTTAAGCGTGGTTTACGCAGTGATTATGTCAAACAAGAAGACAACCTCGGGTTCTTAAAAGGTAAGTTACTGGTCGGTAAACAGCTTCGTTATAACAGTATTAACAAACACAAGTTTTATGTGGAATACGATGAGTTCTTGCAAGACCGCCCTGTTAATCGCTTAGTACACTCGGCATTACAAAAAGTGGCTAAATATACTCGTTCAGCCCGTAATCAAAAACTGTTACGGGAACTCAAGTTTGTATTTGACGAAGTGCCGGTGAGTCGTAATGTCAAACAGGACTTTGCGCAGGTCAAACTTGATCGTGGTATGTCGTATTATCAAAGCCCGTTAGCGTGGGCACAATTAATACTCGATGGTTTTTCACCACTGACAATGAAAGACACTAACAGTGCCTTTTCTTTATTGTTTCCCATGGAAGCCGTTTTTGAATCTTATGTTGAAAGTATCTTGAAAAAGCAGATGGCTGATGGTTTCACATTACGTGGACAGGTTAAGCAGCAATATCTCGTTACCCATAATACTAAAAACATGTTTAATCTTAAGCCCGATTTGGTTGTTTACAAGGAACAGAGTGTTCATGTTGTATTAGATACCAAATGGAAACTGATTGATGGCAGTGGCAAAGATAAGTACGGTATTTCCCAAGCTGATATGTATCAAATGTTTGCTTATGGACATAAGTATTTAGCAGGCAAGGGCAATATCGTGCTTATCTACCCGCAGCATGATGATTTCAAAGAAGCTGTTGAACATAGCTTTGACTTTAATAAAGAGTTAAAGTTATGGGTAGTACCGTTTGTGATAGAAGAGGGGCAAGAGCGACTACTATTACCGCAATGTGCTAGTTTTACGTCAATTATTTCTAACATCAAAGCAAAAGGAAGCGCATGAACATCAAGTCAATCACCAGTCTAAACCAAGGCGATCTTTGCCCTAAATGTGGCCTGATTATCTGCATGCCACCTAACTTAATGGCGAACTGCTTGGGTTGTGGTTACGACCTTAGCAACGATTGATTCATAGCCCATCACATAATTCTCAGTCCTTGGTATGAATAGGCTTATCAGTCTAATAATAATCTCTATAATGACCGCCGATATTTAACATGGATGTCATACCTTAGGATATTTTAGTGAAAAGTTTATTCGATACGTTTAATGCCCCTGAAGATGCAGAATCAAACCTAGTACGTGAGCAATTAAAAGGGTTTTTAACCCCACAGAGTAGTGCTGAGTTTGTTGCTAGGGACGCGACATCTATAACGCTCGCCACCGTGAGAGAAGGCAGTTCTCCCTATATTCTGATTATTAATGGTTATCTTTCCGAAGAGGGGGAAGTGGTATCTGATTGGCTAAGTGTTGTTGATGAACTGTATCCAGAAAACAAGATTATCCATGTACGTTGGAATGCGGGTGATATTATTGATATAGCGCGTAATGGCGATACTATTAGTGACGAAAACGCGGTTGATAAATGGTTCGCAGCGGCCAAGTTAGCAAGAGATATGAGCCCCGCTGGTATTGCCGCTTTGGTTGGCGGTATCGTTGCAGATAAACTGGTCGGGCATTGGCATAAATCGTTTAATGAAACGCTTCATGCTGGCCTAGATTTAGCAAACGCAGTGCAAGGTGATAAGCAATTACATGGTGCCATATTAATGGGTTATTCATTGGGTGCCAAAGTGGCTTGTCAGGCGTTGAAAAACCTGGATGCTAATACAGTCTCTAGATGTTATTTGTTGGCGGGGGCTGTATCTGCAGACGCTGAGCAATGGGCGCCCATATTGGCAAAGCACAGCGAACTCAAGTTGATTAATTGTTATAGCGATAATGATGATGTTTTGAAAGGTGCCAATGGGGCTGAGGGGATCTTTTCTCATACACCGGCCGGACTGACCAAAATTGAAAGTGATAATGCTAAGCAAGTCGTTAATCTGGATGTATCGGCGTTCTCATCTGGGCATATGCACTTTAAAAATGAACGTGTAGGCAAAGTATTGGCTTCATTCACGTTTAACAATTCATATACTGATTACGTCGTTACGGGGGAGGTTAGGGCGCTGGTTTAAATTACTGGTGCCGGGGTTAATAGACCGTATTGCCGACCGTGCGATACGCAATCGACACTAATGTCTGGTCACTCAACCCCTTATTAGCTGAAAGCATTAGACTTTGTTGTGAGGGAGGGATAATGTGTTGCATAGGTATGTTCGCAACAAGTTGTCATCAATGAGGTCGGTAATGAGTGACGTGAGTCTAGATAAAGTCGGTTTAATCGTGGAAGGTGGTGGGCTAAGAGCCATGTTTGGCGCTGGGGTACTGGATCATTTTCTTACTTGTGCAGTGCATTTTCCGTATGTGTCAGGTGTTTCTGCTGGCGCGCTGTATTCCGCCTCTTATGTGTCGAAACAACATAAACGCAACCTAAATATTCAGCTCAAGTACCATGATGATCCCCGCTATATGGGCATGAAACACCTGCTTAAAACCGGTAGTTATGTGAATACGCCTTTCACTTTTCATGCGATGGCCAAACAACTGGTGCCGTATGACTTTGATATGTTGTTTAATATGAAGGAAGTATTTGAAATAGGCGCGTTTAATTGTAAGACCGGCAAGACAGATTATTTTTCTTCTCAGCAATTAACTACTCAAGATCAGGTGTTAGACAGCCTTATCGCGACCTCAAGTTTACCGTTTATTTCCAAACCGATGATGATTAATAACATGCCTTATCTTGATGGTGGCATTATGGATCCCATTCCCGCAGAGCATGCTTTTGAGTCGGGATGTGATCGCTTGGTCATTATTTTAAGTCAGCATGAAAGTTACCGAAAATCAGCCATGAAAATGGATTTGGCTTGTCGCATTGCTTGTTATAAATATCCGAAGTTATATCAAGCGCTGCATGCACGGCATGAGCATTATAATAACGCTTTGGATAAGATCGCAGAATGGCAACGACAAGGTAAAGTGTTTGTTATTCGCCCGCAAGCGCCGTCAGATATTTCGCGCTTAGAGAAAGACAAGCATAAGGTAAAATTGCGTTATGAAGAAGGCGTGACTGAAGCACAAGCCTGTTGGGGAGATCTGCAACAATGGCTAGCGACTCCGGCAGTGAACTGCCGCCAAGCGATTTAAAATGAGTTAAGCTAAAAGGCGATACTATTGTGCTATATCGCCTTTGACTTAATCAGTCTTTAGAAAGCAAACCTGACACCAACACCGGCAATTGAAGTATCAATGTCGGTATCAAATACTAAGTACTCAGCATAAATATCAATAGTATCTAATACATCAACGCTGGCACCGATACCGCCGAAGAACTCTTCGCCATCAGCGCTGTCTTTCGAACTATTGACTTCGATATCAATTGAAGTCATCGCAACACCTGCTTTGGCATAAACTTCAAAGAATGGCCCTATTGGCAGATAACCAACAGCGGAGAGTGTAAATGCAGAGGCATCGATATCATAATTGTTGCCCAGTGAAGAGCCGCTATAACCACCCAGGTCGTAATAACCTAATTCAGCAGAAACCATAAAAATATTTGAGTCGATGAGGTTATAACCGGCAAAAAATGCCGGTACCACATCATCGTCATCGAAACTGCCTTGTTCCGCATTGGCTTGATAAGCACCTGCACCAATATAAAAACCTGCTGCATAAGCCTGTGCAGGGGCTGTTATCGCTAAGACTGAAATGATGCTCGCTATAAATCGAGAATGTTTCTTCATGTTAGTTCCTTCCTCATACATTGATAATTGTGTACTCCGTTAACAATGTATTTGAGTATAGTGTAAAACATAAAATGTGACGAGTTATAGTTAAGCCTTTGTTTTTGATTGTTAAATCTAATTTCCTATCGAGTCTCTACAGCAATGACATCCAGGCTGATGAACTGTTTTTGCCATTGAGCCGGGCTAATATCATCAAGCTGGAAGATTCGGCTTTCACGTTGCTGACCTTTGCGTAAATACGTTTCTGGTAATCTCCCTGTGGCTTGCCAGACATTAAACTCGGTGGTTGTTATTTTATTGCCACCGTCGTCAAATAATGTTGCGGCAATCGTCACTTTGAGCACAGTTAATGGCGAGTTATTTTCAATACTGAAATCCAGCCCTAACGCTTCATCATCCCACTGCGCAGATTTGAATGTCACGCGTACGCCTTGGGATACATCTGTGGTCATTAATGCTGAGTTAGCCATTGCGGTTGGCGTTAATTTTGGTGCCGACTTGGATGTGGATGCCGCAGACTCAGCATTTATATCAGGCGTACTTAACAGCACATACTGCCAGGTGAAATCGTCATTCAGCACCACTTCAGTACCATCTTCAAGAACAATTCGAGTGAGTTCGACGGCGGCGATGTTAAAAGAGAAAAGTAAACTGCAGGCAATAATGTAGACTTTATTAAACATGGTCATAGTTCCGATAGTGATGGCCCAGTTGTGAACGGCCCGATAGTGAATGTTTTAATCGTGAATGCGGTAATAGCGGTGCAGGTTACCCTTAGTCTTGACTTTAGCAAAGATAAATCTTTAGCAAGATGAAGTGAGTAGCAAGATGATATGGCCGTCATAGCGCCTTGCTACATATTGAAGTTACATCAGCCATTTCCCCCAAATGAATACAGCCAAGAAACTAAACAGATGAATCAAGCCTGCCCGCGATAACATTTTCATGCTGGTGGTGAGCTTTAACTCTGTTGGTCGTTAACGTAAGACTGAGATCTGTGTGAGGTCACAATTAAAACATATAAACATACTATTTATGATTATGTAGTGGTGAGAGTGGGTGATAGCTAACTTTTCAATCTACTCTCAAGCTAGATACCACTTTATGTTTAAGCATGTTTATAAAATATGACGATTTTTTCATCGGTACCAATAGTTAATATCAATAACTTGCGGTGCTATGGCATATTTATTGCTTTGTTTTATAGACTACTATGGTTTATTGACGCAATAAGCAGGTATTTAGCAATATGTTATATTTTCTATTTTTGTCGTAAACGACATAGTGTTGTTATGGCGTAAGCGTTAATATGCGCCCTTAGCATTTATAAATTGGTAGTGGTTCATTATGATTTATTATTAATCATTATAGCCTAGACCTGTCATGTGTGATGTTAGTGCGTTTTGAATGAAAGTTCAGTGGTTGTATTCTTTACTGCTTAGTTACTCGAAGTAACACAGTGAAAGTGTCATTTTATTATTGAGGTATGTTAAACAAATGAGCGATATTATGGGAACTGGCCAGAATGCCAGTAGTGTAGATGATAAGGACGTTAAAGAACTGAGCAAACATAGTCGATTTTTACGTAAAATTGCCTGGTTAGTTGAGATCATCGTTGTATTTATCGGTCTTTGTATTTCAATTTCATTAATGACAAGTGACAATAATTTGACTAGCGCATTCACATTAGCTGCGCCTTTTGTGATGATTTCGCTGGTGGAATTAACCAAAATTCCTTTTGTAATCGGTCTTTGGCATTCACGTAAATCATTCCCTATGTATCTGTTGATCATTAGTTTCTTGTGTTTGATTACATTTGAAACGTTATTGAATGGCTTTGAACGTGCATTTTCATCGATTAATAGTCAAATTAACATCAGTGAAATTGAGATCAGTAAGATTGAAAATCAGATCAAAATTAATGAAGAAAATATAGAAATTGCACTGCAAGACTATAATATTAAAACGCAAAAAATTGACAATGATACTTCGATCGTCAATGCCAATTATAAATCGCAATACGCCAATGAAGTCAGACGTAATAAGCGCTTATCAAAAAATATTCCACAGTTAAGTCGAGCATTAGCTGCGAAAAAAGAAGAATTAATTCAGCTTAAAATTGAAAAGTCAGAGTTGCTACAAGAGCTATCATTGAAGAAAGAACAACGCTTTAAATCTTCGATGGAACGTACTCAAGGTAATGCTAATTTAGTACAGCAAGAGCGTACGCGTTTGTTAACACAGCTTGATAAATTAAATGCTGACAAGATTGTTGCGTTAGATGATTCAAATTTCTTTACTTCACCTGCTGTGAAAAAAGATTACGATGAAAAAATTCGTCATGTTGAAACTCAACTTAACAACATTAATAACAATACTATTATTGCTAAAGACAACAGCCCTGATTTAGAGTCTGTTCAATTCCTCGATGATTATTATGCTGATTTACTCGGACTGAAAGACGACATGATCCAGCAGAAAAACGACGAAGTAAAACAGCTTAACCGTAGTTATAGAAATGCGGTGAGCGCGAGTAATAGCAATCTAGCGGTGAAACAAGTAAAACTAGCTCAGAATAAAACGGCAGCGTTACGTAACTTAGAGATTAAGCGTGATCAGGCTGACGTTCAGTTCTTAAGTGAGAAGGACTACATTAAAGAGATCAAGCAAACGAATATGAGATTACGTTATGATATTCGTTTGATTGAGATTGAGGCAAATACAATGGCCTTATCTAATCAGGTTTATCGTATGGCGTCTTACATTGATAATGTTGATCACTATAAAGAAGTGAAAACAGAAACCTTAACGCTTGTCGGTTTAGTTTGGTTCGGTTCATTAGCCTTGATTGGTTCAATTACCGGTATTGCATTGACCTTGTCAGGCTTACACTTGAATAGCCTTGCTAGAAAGCGTGAACAAAAAACACGTGTCTATGTTAATGACGAAGCGTAAGCTAACTTAAGTTTACCTTAAAATTAGTCTCGTTATATATGAAGCCTGCCCTGTACCACTACAGTGCAGGCTTCATTGTTTTATGTAAATTGTTTTTATGTAAACACGACTTAATAGCCCCGCCTGTGAATAAAATATAAGCTCAGTTTTTATCTTATTATAACGTTAATACTTGTTTTGTTATGGGTGGCTAGATGTTTCTACCTATAAAGAGATTAATGTCTGATAAAGAGAGAAAATTGCCACTTATTTTTAACGATCTTCCTTATTTCATTCCATAATATGAATAATAGTTGAGGAAATGAAAGGGAGATATCATGAATCAAACTATGCAGCGAGATATGCAGCAAGAAAAACACTTAAGTGATGAGCTGAGTCGTATTACAGTATTATCATTTATGGAGCAACATCCTCTGTTGGTTGATATCGAACATAATGATGATATTAATCTGCACACTATTACTGCGGAACATGAAGTAACGCGTGATAGCAATTTATTACAATCAGATTTGTTATTACAATCTGACCTCGTGGTTGTTGTTTATCAACAAACGCATGTCGGTTCTGCAGGTTATGTTTCTAGGCGTAAGATCATTGATGACAATTATATCGCCACGATATGGTTAAATATTGATGACATGGGCACATCCAATTCACTGGTTGCATTGCGCTTTGTAAATCACATGGCGACTGTGCTGAATCATAATAATCTGCTTAAATTTCACATCAGTGATATCTCTTCATTAATTTCAAATTCAAAATCGTTACGTTTTTTTGAAACGTCGTGTGAAGATGATTCATTGAGTATCGCTGCCAACGATAGTATGGCTGATTCTGCGGCGATGATTATTGTGACCAAAGAGCCTATTTCAATACGCAAAATCAATGCTGGTTTTGCGGTGATAAATCAAGTCTGTGAACACAAGGTACCTTGTTATTACGGCGTCCATATGTCGCCTAAATACACAGCAAAACATACTTATTTATATCTGGTTGGCGAGCGCTAAGTTGTGGCAATAAATAACTAAAAATAACAAATGGGCAGGTGATCATTACTGATACCTGCCCATTATTTTGCCTTTGTCTTTTTAGTTCTCAGCGCTCACTACGGGCTTTTTATCTTTGGTTAATCGCTGCTTACGTCCTCATTTAATGCTAATTCTGCTCTCGTCGCTGGCATTTGGCGAGTCGGCGCTGTGATTGTGACTAGAAATGCTTGTAACGCTTGTGCTTCTTCAACGGTAAGATTTAACGGCCTTATCTGCTTAGATAATACAGGGTATGTCGGGTCATACTTATTCCAACCAAATGGTGCATTGTCTGCCATACCTGCAGAGTACATGGATATCACGCCTTCCATGGTATCGAGTAGCCCATTGTGGAACCATGGATGGTTGTTCATCACATCGCGTAACGATGGTGTTTTAAATTTACCTACGCTACTTGGCTGAGCATCGACATTATACAATCCAAGATCTTCATAAAAACCTTGATAATAAGTTAATCCGACATTTTGCATTTTGTGATCGGTAAATTCGGCACCCATATGGCAATTAGCACAACGCCCGTTGCGACGGAAGATATCTAGCCCCCACAGCTCTTTATCAGAAAGCGCACTCGTATCTCCTGCATTATCAGCCTGAGCGACAAACGTATCGAAACGACTGGTATTGCTAATGATAGTGCGCTGAAAAGTCGCCAGTGCCATGCCTAATTGCTGCTCTGTTATGTCTGCATTTATGCCATCTTCTGGAAATGCTTGTTTAAATAGCGCTGGGTATTGTGGGTGCGCATTGAGACGAGAGAGTAAACGAGGCAAGTTTTCAGCCATTTCGACAGGATCTTGAATTGGCATTAATGCTTGCTGCTCTAACGTTGCAGCGCGGCTATCCCAGAATAATGTCGGCAGGAAGGCGCTGTTGACTATGGTGGGTGCATTACGTTTTCCGCGCTGACGGTCGTGACCAATAGACACTTCTTTTCCATCACCCCAGCCGAGTTTTGGATCGTGACAACTTGAACAACTAACATCACTTGCTTGCGATAAGAAAGGATCAAAGAATAGCTTTTCACCTAAGGCAACTTTTCGTTCACTGTAAGGATTATCATGAGGGAAGCTGGGTTTCGGCATAATGCCTAACTCTTGATAATTCAATTCATCATCGACAAAGGCGGGTGGCCAGTGATCAGGATCACTGGCGTAAGCTTGTCTTAGATTATTGAAGTTAGGTTTGCTGTGATTGTTTACTGAACGTGGATCTTCTGTTGCGCGTTGTTCAAATTCAGTGGCAATGAGCAGTATACGAGCAGTGTCAGCATCGGTGGTTACTTTGGGTTGTAAATCCGCCATTGTCGGTAAACTATATAAACCATAACCCGCGGCAGTTTTAACCCAATAATCCCCTGATTCTGGTTGATTTAATGAGGCTGTATATAACAAGCTGTAATTGCTTTCTTGTTCGCCTTTATAAAGCAACATCGCCAGTTCGTCAGCGGTTGGTAATCGCCAATCATGACGACCACAAAGCTGTGTTTGGTTAATATTGGCAATGACATCGGGTACGCCAACTTGTATTGATAATACCTGGTTGGTGTTTGTCAGATCTTGTGGGTCAGGGGTTAGCCAAAAGACATTGGAAAATTGTTTATCACGTAAATAGAAATTATCACGTACCAAACCACGCATATCATCTAAACAACGCCAAGGTGTATCGTTATAGTCGTCACTTTGTTGTGATTTAGCTAAGGGTTGACCGTCATTGTCTAAGCGGATAAAACTATCTTTTTCTGCTTGTGGTTTTTTTTGTTCTGAGGGTAATGTGGTATCACGTTTTACGCCACTAACAAGCATCGCTGATTTAGGTTTTCGTTTGTTTTGCATCACGGGTGTATAACGCCCTGTAGCAAAATCGAGTGTTGGCGCGATATTGTCACTGTGTGGCTGTCCATCATCATCCGCTAACCAGTAGCTTTCAAAGCTTGTTGCAGCAAAAAAGTACGGGTCAATTGCCGCTTGATTATTATCTAGTGCATAATCTTGCTCACTAACCAGTTCCTTCATTTCATAACTTGCAGGTAAACGCCAGTCATTACGCCCACACCAATTTTGTTGGTTAGCGTATTCAACCAGTCTATCTGTAGTACATGCTTGGCTATTACCGTCACTATCTGTGAACTGACACTGTGCTTGAAAAGCGGGTAAGGTCGGTGGCCAATCACCCCAAGCATAGGTCTGTGATGTCGGTTGTAACGGCGTAGCCCAAACCACGCCCTGATGTGTTTGAGTATCAGCTACGCATTGCCACACTTTATCTTTAGTCGAGTCTCCGATCGCTAAGGTTGTGAAGCGAGGGCTTGGCTTATTGACTCTAATAAGCCAGTTGATCGTTTCAATCTTATCGTTTGAGACAATGGCTATTTTAACATGGTCGGCCCCGTGTGCATTGGCTCCTGCTTGGTAGGTAAATGTATTGCCTTGTACATTGGCATTACCATGCTTACCGGGTTGGATAAGTTGTAATTCCTGCATTGCTGTTAAGGCGTATAGCTTCGTTATCGTTTTTCCTTGTGTGAGTTGGACACGAGGATTTAACAGTAAAGCCTGCTTATCGCCTGAATCTGTACCAGTATTTGAGCCAGCACCAGAATTTGCCACCGTATCACTTGAGCTGTCACTACCGCATGCAGCCAGTAGCGCACAGCAGGTGATGAGCATGAGCTGACGTTGTATATTTTTCAATGTGTGTGTTGTCATTATGGTTGTAATCTCGTTGTTGAGATCAGACGTACGCGATACATTTCGGTATTCTGGACACGACCACTATCAGCCCAGCTAACTTGGAAGGCGACTGCCCAGTGTTTTGTTTCAGGCTTGTATGAATCGACACTCGAAGTCCAGTAATAGCTATCATCTTCTACGATTGTGTCATTAAGTACACTGGTTATGTAGCCAGATCGATAGAATTGATAAGCGAATGGCTCAACATTAATAAGTAGACTTTTTAATTCATTCTCGGTTGGTAAGCGCCAGTTGGTTTGTCCGCACTCACTCGCTTGATTGACTTGCTTAGCGTACTCCACGGCTTGCGCGTGATTTTTCAGTGGTTCAGTTTTACTGATACGTTGCCATAAAATTTGCGTGTTTGGTAATGCTGATTTGTATGCTAAATCCGATGTGCAAGCCCAGTTTTCACTCTCTTGTTTTACTAGTGGTTGGCCGAGTGGTCCATGCTTAACAAAGCGTGATTTCCAGTTGGCATTTTCATCGACGTCATTAGCAATACTTTGTGGTGCTAATGGCGTTGTTATCTCAGGGACTTCATTATCTTTTTTGTCTGGAATAACAGTGCCGTTTACTAACATCGTGAAGTGCGGTTCATTGGTTGAACGCGGCGGCATATTAGCAAAATCAAAATCTTCACCCATCCACATCACATGGGCATCGCCAACAAGGGAGTTTGAGCCTTGCCAATCACCATCTACGGGTTTGTTATCGTGGCCATTGGCGTAAATAGTAAATGAATTTGTCCAATAGGCTTCATCAAAATTAGAATCGACATAAGGGAAATAAAAGTTATTTATTGGCGATTGTTTTGAGTCTTCATCGAATAGTTTTTTATCTAATAGTGTTTGCCATTCAGTTCGTGTAGCTAAACGCCAGTCGGAACGTCCACACAGTTTCTGTGTATTTGCTGTTGCAACCAAATTATCGGTATTGCAATCACCGCCGAGTATACAGCTGGCTTCGCTGTAATCACGGTTATTGAGCGTGCGATCACCCCAGTAGTAAGTCGCATCAAATGCATATTCCCCATTTGCCTGCGGTACTTGCCACATCAATTCGCTGCTATTATCGGTGACACAGCTCCAATCACTGGCATTCGCTGCTCGCGCTTGGTCTTCGCTAGATAGCACGATGCCGTCTAAAGTCACTTTACTAAAACGAACCATAGGTTTATTGGATTTGTCGTTGTATAGCGGTAATGCACTGCCATTAAGAGTGTAGATGTTGTTATCAATTTGGTAGCTAATTTCAAATTGATAGTTAAGTTGGGATGCGATGATCTCTGCACTTAAAGTCGGACTATCAGATACGTAGGGTTTAAAGTGCATTTCTCCCGTAGTGTCATCGATGCTGGCTTCACCAAAGTTGGCTTTGATATTGATAACTTGCACTGCGTTGATAGCGGTAACACCTGGCGCCGAAAATGAAATCAAACTGGCGGAGATTGGCGTTATGTCATTGGCTTTAATTTTGACCGCTGTTGTTGTCGTTGCTGCTGGTGTTTTGCTAGTCGTTTGCACCAAATTTGAATTCGAATCATCGCATGCGCTGATAAAAAGGCTGATGCAAGCTATAGATAATGCTGTTTTTTTCATTTTATATAGTCTTATTATAAATATAGGGGGGAGGATAATAAATAACTATAAAATTAAATGCAAATATAAATGATAACGATTATCATTTATATTTATTGGTGGGTATAAATTTTTAATAAAAGGGGAGAGAGCTGTTATTTTTTAGTTAAATATTGCTGTAACTCTACCCCAGGAATAGAACTGGCAGTGGCCACTGCAATAGCGGCCCACTCAGAACCCGTCGTCATCGCTTGTGCTATATCTTGATTAGCCAGTAATCCATGTATTAATCCTGATGCAAATGCATCACCAGCGCCGGTTGTATCAACGACACTCGCATCGACTGCAGACACGGTAATCGCGTTGCTTTGACTGTATGCAACGGCGCCATGTTGGCCATCGGTAATAATAAAATAACGCAACTGCTTACCGCTTATCTGCTGACCATATTGCCAGATTGATTCATGATCTTGAGTATTACCATCAGTATTAATATTGTGATTGTGCATATCTGACTTTGACGAAATCAATATATGACAAGGGCGGAGGCGGCTGTCTTTGGCTAATTGCGCGACGACCAGGGTCGATTCAAGTGCTGTGCTTGCCCAGTCTTCACAACCGACAGCGGACGAATTAATATATAGTGCCTGCCATTGGCTAAAATCTGGTGCTGTTCCTAAGGTAAAAACAGGGCGCTGTGGACGTATAATCGTGCGTTCACCATCGGGGGTCATGACTAATAATAATTCTGGCGTATCGAGATCATTACGTTGCAATAAGCTACAGTCTAATCCTTGAATACTGGCTTCAGCCAATAACCAGTCGGCAGTCTTATCATTCCCAACTTGACTGACTAACGCCACTTTATGACCCGCATAAATCAAACCTAGTCCGGTATTGGCACCGCCGCCACCTAAGCGTCGACCATTATCAGCGTAATAATGGCGCCCTCCTGCTGCTAATTGCCTATCTAGTTGTAACACCCGATCACAGTTTAGGTTTGCAAGTAAGAGGATATTTGACATTGCTGTTGGCCTTAAAGATAGGGAGAAGATAATTATCTCTTAATTACCTAATAAAGGAAATAACAGTGCGCAGGCAAGGGGCTAAAATGAGTTGATAAGGTACTAAAGTGAGTGATATTGCACACTTTAGAGACTTGATTCTCAGGTTTAACTGGAGATTTAATTATAGGTTGAATTCTCTATTTAACACTCGACTAAATTCTATATTTAAGGCGCGGTCTAATTTAAGTTTTTAGCGCTAATTTAACATCGAGACAACTAAGTATCATAAGAATATTTTGTTATAAAAAATGATGATTATTGGATGCTGTTAGGGCGGTTTTATGCTTTGCATTATCAACTCTGAGTGTATTACCATGTGGTTAATCTTAAATGTTTATTACACATTAATATCAATGGATTAGGTGTTAATACACTTTTTTATAAATTATTATAAAGAGTTATAAGTTACATTATGAGAACCCTGTCAGTTAAAGCAAAATTAATCATATCACTCGCTATACCGACACTGTTTGTTTGTGTCATTATCGCGATTTATATTGCGCAGCACATTAAGTCTGCAAGGGATGCAGATGCCGCTATTTTAGTGGTGCAACAATCAATGTCGATTAATGCTTTAGTGCATGAAATACAGGCTGAGCGAGGTCTTAGCACATCGTTGATAACGACCAAGGATGAAAGTTTAAAACAACAGCTCGATACACAGCGCCAACAAACCGATCAGCAATTCATCTTATTTAATAAATTAATCGCTGACAATCAAGCGCTAAAGCGATTGGCGCAGCAGCATAATGTTATCAATCTACAGCATCGTATCACGTCAATACGTAGCGCTATAGATGCAGATAATCGTGACCCGTTTAGTCATTACACTCAAGTCGTCGCCAGCAATCTTAATTTTATCAGCGCTATACAAGAAGAAGTATCTGATAGTGAATTATTGTTGAATTTGGAGTTTTATATTCCTTTAATCTGGTTTAAAGAATTTGCCAGTTTAGAGCGCGGTTCATTTCATGGTATTTATAACACTAAAGATTTCAACCAGGTTGCACTTGCAGAGTTGTTTGGTTTACGTGACAAGCAAGAACTGATCTTTTTACAACTACAACGCTTAATTCCGGGTGCTCTCAAAGATGATCTGAGTAAAATCGCGGCTTATGGGCGTGATAGCAAGTTAAATAAGATCATGACTCAAGCCAAATTTGAAAGTAAAAAACAAGACTTATTAAACGAAGGCCGCTCGTATTTTGGATTGATTAACCATTATTTCAAAGGCTATTTATTACGCCGTGATCAGGTTTATTACCAGCAATTTATGGCACTTTATCAGGACGCCTTTAGCATGTTGTCGGCGTATAAGCAGATGGATTATGCCAATCCTCAGGTTGCTGTGTTATTCGATATCCTCGAGCATTATAAGCAAGTTATTGAAGGTTTAGATAAAACCGTCATTGATAAAGAGGAAATAAGCGGTATAGATGCTAAATTTCTTGTGCTAGAAAATAGTGCTATTGAAAATATGGACTTGGTACGTGACGATATTTTACATATACGTTTTGCAGACTGGTGGGAAGGGTCAACACAACGCATCGAGCTTATTGAAGGGATCATTGATTCAACGAGTAAGCAATATATCAGTACGTTACAGGGGCTTAAAAGTGCAAAACAACAACAGCTTTGGCTTGAAATAACGCTGATCCTTGTGGTTGTATTAGTGGGTGTCGGTTTAGCTTATCGTACGGTTAATCAAGTTATTCAAGAACTGCGCATGTTTACTGAAAAGATGAAAAACGTTAATTCGTCAGGTAGTCATAAAAAGCTCGATATTCACACTGATTCACATTTAATTACGGATGTCGTTGATACCTTTAACGATATTGTCACTTCTATTGATGTCACACAGCATGAGCATTTGTTATCGAGTGCATTCTTTAATAGTGCTGGCGAAGGCATGGTGGTAAGCGATAAACACAATAACATTGAAATGATAAATCCAGCATTTACCCGCATGACAGGGTTTTCTAAGCAAGATGTATTGAGTAAAAGCCTTTTGTATTTTCTGGTTGATAAGTATGATCAAAAGATAGCCCATAAAACGATTATGCAAACCTTGCTCGTAAAAGGCTGCTGGGAAAGTGAAGTTAAAATAACTGATAAAGAAAGTGAGACGAGTTCGGTATTTATTTCTGTGGCGGTGGTTAAGGATAAAGACGCTAATATTAGCCACTATATTTATTTATTGAAAAATTTAGATAAATGGAAACGATACGAAGATGAAATCTGGGTAAAAGCTAACTTTGATTCACTGACTAATTTACCTAACCGTGAGATGGGGTTAGAGAAGTTGAAACACGTTGTTGAGCATTCTAAACGCTATCGAGTGATGGCGGCCGTGATGTTTATCGATCTTGATAACTTTAAGTTGATTAATGATAGCCTTGGTCATAGCGCTGGTGACGAACTGCTTTGCCATGTAAGTGAACGCTTACGACAAAATGTGCGTGCCACCGATATTGTTTGTCGCTTAGGCGGCGATGAGTTTGTCGTGATCCTATCTGAAATTAAATATGTCAATGAAGCTAAAGTATTAGCAGATAAATTGATTGCAGAAATATCAAAGCCTTATTTGTTACAAGAGAAACATGATGGCGTTATTTCTGCGAGTATCGGGATTACCTTAACGCCTGATGACGCCTCGGATGT
Organism: Moritella sp. F3; assembly: GCF_015082335.1. NCBI lineage: Bacteria > Pseudomonadati > Pseudomonadota > Gammaproteobacteria > Alteromonadales > Moritellaceae > Moritella > Moritella sp. F3. Next base: position 190,961 of record NZ_BLRL01000003.1, read on the forward strand.
AGAAACGTTAGTTAAAAATGCGGATACTGCGATGTATCACGCGAAAGAGCTTGGTCGTAATAATAGTCAATTTTATACACCGGAATTAAACAAAAAAGTGACAGCTCGTATGGCACTAGAACAAGAGCTTTATCGTGGTTTAATGCGTGATGAATTTATTTCTTATTACCAACCTATTTTTGAAATTGACAGTAAAAAAGTTATCGGTGTGGAGGCGTTAATTCGTTGGAATCATCCCGAGAAAGGTTTGGTGTATCCAGGGGATTTCATTGACTTGGCTGAAGAAGTTGGGGTTGTAATTGATTTTGGTAATCTGATGATCACTCAGACCCTGATCCAATTACAAGCCTGGCAAGCAGAGGGTATTTATATTCATGCCGCGATTAATATATCGTCCAAACAGTTTGCACCAGGGCACGCTGAAAGCTTAGTTAAATTGGTTGCCAGTGAACTACAGAAATATAATATGGACGGTGAATATTTACATATTGAGATCACCGAACGCGTGTTTATGGATAACACTGAATTAGTGGCTGAAACGCTGCAAAAACTGCGCGATTTGGGCGTTCGCATCCATCTTGATGATTTTGGTACTGGTTATTCATCGCTGAAGTATTTGATTAATTTCCCGGTTGATTACTTAAAAATTGATCGCAGTTTTATTGCTCGCATTGGTGACAATGATAATGCCCGTAAGGTGATAAAGTCGATTGTCGCGATGACGAAAGAGCTAGAGCTGAAAGTGGTCGCCGAAGGCATTGAAGAGCAAAGTGAATGTGAATTTCTATCGCAGCTCGGTTGTGAATACGGTCAAGGTTTTTGGTTTGCTAGACCAGTCGCTGTGGATGAGTTGAACCTACCATCGATAAAGATAGAGCCTGAAAAAGTGCTTTAATAAGTGCTGTGGTGATAGAAATATAGCTGGCTGGTTGTCATATGTAGTGTATATAGGTTACCGCTCACAAATGCGGAGCCTAAACATGATTTATAGATACTAATTTAAATGACGGTGATAAACTAAATCTCATACTTTAGTATTAGTTTTTACCATTATCATCATATTTGATTTTAACAGGGCGGTTAAATGACAATGAAAAGGATTTTTATGTTTACCTCGATACGTGCCAAGTTAAATTTACTGATGGCTATTTTCATATTCTGCTTATTGTTTTCTATTTATGAAGGTTCTCGCCTGATCGATTACGGTAAAACAGCGGTTGACCAGCAATCAAACATTTATCGTCATGCCAGCACGCTTATTCTTAACGCAGACCGTGATGCATACCAAGCTTACTCCGCCTTTCAACAGTATATTATCGATGGTGACGTTAATGCGTTTACTGTGATTAACAGTAATCTAGATCAAATTAAAAGTCGATACGGTAAATACATTGAGCTGAATACCGCGAGTGATAATTACAATATTTTGTCGTTGATGGCTGAATGGCGAAAACTAACTCAAGAGTATATAGAGAGTAATGATGAACAAGAAAAAACCATCATTCATTGGGCTATTACCCAAGAGTTCCAAGTATTAAGAAAGCGTTTAAATCAAGAGTTTGACCAGATTAATGCTAAATCAGAACAAGCGGTTAATGACTTTCATGTACATTTATTTAAAGAATTCACTTGGTTGTTAATCGTTTTTACTATTTTATTGATCTCGATAGCTTGTATATACGGCTTGATCAAACGCAGTATTATTGCTCGCCTTAATGACTTAAACCGTAATATCGGCTTTATTGCCACAGGTGAGCATGATAAACGGATTGTGAATAATATTGATGATGAAATGAGTGATTCTTTTATCCATTTAGCTGCACTCCAATCCGAGTTAAAACAAAATATAACCACTATCACGCAAGAAAAAGATAACGCTAATAAAGCCAATAAAGCCAAGAGTACATTTTTGGCGAATATGTCACATGAAATACGTACCCCACTTAATGGCATTATCGGTATGGCTGAGATTTTAAAAGATTCCCAGTTATCACCAATCCAAAAAGACTACCTGATGACGATTGATTCATCATCACAAACCCTATTGATGTTGATTAATGATGTGTTGGATTTATCGAAAATAGAATCGGGTAACCTGGTTATTTCGCCGCATACATCAAATGTTAAAGAAGTATTATTTGATACGGCGTCGTTAATCGCAGGCAAGGCGCAAGCGAAGAAGATTGAAATTGATATTCGAATTGATCCCGAACTGCCAGCCCTAGTTAAATTAGATGAGCACAAGCTACGCCAGGTGCTGATGAACTTAGCGTCTAATGCAGTTAAATTCACTGCTGAAGGTAAGATCACTTTAGCATTACGATCTAAGGTTCTCGATGCTGACAATATAGCCTTATCGTTTTCGGTTAAAGATACGGGCATCGGCATTGAATCAGGCAAGCATGGCAAGATATTTGAAGCGTTCCAGCAAGAAGATAATGATACGACGCGGAATTTTGGTGGTACCGGTTTAGGTCTTTCTATTAGTGCGAAAATAATCAGCTTGATGGGGGGGAGTATTGGCATCACCTCGGTTAAAGGCGAGGGCAGTGATTTTCATTTTACTATTGCCGTTGGTATTGAAAAGATCCAGCCTAAGCCTGCTGAATCTGTATATCAAGCCATTATAATCAATGCAGAGGATACGCAATTCTTACAATTTGAACTGGCTAAATTGGGAATTAAATCAACTGAGTGCACTGACATCAATAGTGTCGCGGCAAGTGTAAAAGCGAACTCGATAATTATTTATAATCAGCAAGAAGTTGAATTAGCGAAAATAGAATTACAAACCTTGCGCCAAAAGGTAGGTAAAATACCGGTATTACTTGCACGCAGTAATCACAGTGAGCAATTTAATTATGCGGATTTAGTCGATGGCTATATTACTAAACCAATGTTTGGACTGCGGTTAATTAATATGATCGATGATCTTAATTTGCATGTGGTGGTGGATACTGAGACTGACGAGGCAACCACAAAGGCTAATCGCGCTATTTTATTGGTGGAAGATAATTTAATTAATCAGAAGGTCGCATCCATTAATATTAACCAATTGGGACTGGATGTTATTCTGGCTAAAAATGGCCAGGAAGCGATAGATATGTATGCTGAAAGTCATCAACATATTAACTTGGTGTTGATGGATTGCATGATGCCTGTGATGGACGGCTTTGATGCGACTGTTGGTATTCGTGATTACGAAGAGAGTTACTCTTTGTCTCGCATCCCTATTATTGCGTTGACAGCGAGTATCCTAGAGGACGATATTCAGCGCTGTTTCGATTCAGGTATGGATGACTACTTACCTAAACCTTTTAAGAAAGAGATATTTAGAGAAAAGATCACTAAATACAGCTGAGCAAACCTTAAGGTCATCGAGTCAGATTTTAGCCGTAGGTAAGTTGTTTGCTGGTTGTCGTTAATTCATACTGGTTGATTAATCCAGTACAACAATTTAAGTCACTACAGACCTTATTACGGCCTTCTGATTTAGCTTGATAGAGTGCTTTGTCTGCAGCATTAATGACATCATGGATCGACTCCATCGTTAATGATGCTTGGACGATACCGATAGAAGCGGTAAGTTGAATGGGCTGCTCTTGATGCTGGATGGGTATTGTTGCGATGCTATTTCGTAGTCGTTCTGCAATGAGTAGGCTGTCTCTGGTATCGGTATTAGGCAGTATGATTGAAAATTCATCGCCACCTATACGTGCAAATAAATCTGTAGCCCGTAGTTTTTTCTTGATGTGATGAGCGAACTCCTTGAGTGCGGTATCTCCTGCTGCATGACCGTAATTGTCGTTAATTGATTTGAAATTATCTATATCAATGAGTATCAACGCCAGTGGTTGCTGTTCTATTTGTGCTTTGTGAAATTCTATTTCAGCCATTTCATAGAAATTATGACGATTACTGATCGTGGTTAGTTCGTCTGTTGATGCGCGCTTGTGTAATTCTTTGGATAAAACCGCTAACTGAATTTCAGCTTGTTTTTTTTCAGTGATATCGGTACTGCTAACATATAACACCCCATCACCGACTATTTGTTCAGTAACCAAGTGCCAGCGGCCATCCCGAGTATCAGTTTCGAAACTGCGAAACGGGACACTGCGCCTTTTATTATTGGCGGCGATTAGCCATTTATCGATATTGTCTGATTCAATATTAATGCCAACGGAGTTGCGAAAACATTGCTTGATGAGTTGATCAAAAGTGTTGCCTAATGCCTGTTCTGCTGTGTGATCAAAGAGTGTCGCCATACTTTCATTACAGTATATAACGCGATCATTAATATCAAAAATCGCTAAACCATCATTGGTTACCGATAAAGCATCAAATACAATGTCCTGTATTTTTTTTGTCGGAAGAGCAGGCATCCATGTACTCCAAGGTGATGGTTTTAAACATCAATTAAAGATCAAGTTGGTGAAAATATACAAAGCGTGAGTGCTGACTATTATAGTGTTAATTGTAAAAATGGCTTATTTTTAGTTTGATAATGAGATCTAGACCCTAATTAGAGTTACTACTTAATGACTAGTAGTGTGTTTGTCATTGTAATTCTGTTTGTGGCTGTGTTGGTTGTATTAGTAGTAGCGCTGTTATTTAGTGTCAACAGCTTGATCCTTGATAATATCGACACATGCATTCGCGTGGCTAGTCACTAAAAAATGACTCGCATTAGCTATTTTATATTGCTTGGCGTTGGGTAATTCATGGCTTAGGTGCTGAACAATAGTTTGTGCAATGAGGTTGGATGCCGAACCGCATACCAGTTTTGTGGGGATCGTTAAGGCGTTTAGTGCTGACCTGTGGTGATGCATGTTTTCACACAAGGTCCAATGACGATTGTTGTTTTTTGTCAGAGCCGCCATACCATCTTTAATGAAATCGGGTAGGGGCTCAAATGAACCTTCACCGCCCCAGAAATTGATGACTTGCCCACAGACGTAAGGTTCATTATTGCTGATACTCTCGCGATAATCTTGAATGAAGGCATTTACTTGCGCCATCATGTTGTGATCACCAACGGATTTGAACACCCACGTTGATACTGGTTCAAACAGGGTTAATTGACTGATATTGACCGTTCCCTTCAGGGCTAACGCCAGCGCCACAACACCACCAAACGAATGACCTATAAGGTGGATTGGCTGATTAGTCTGAACTGTTAACTCTGTAATAACAGATTCGATGATAGCAAGTTCGGTATTGATGTTTGGGGCATTGAAATCATCGGGATCTGGCATCCCACAATGACCAGGTAATTTAATCGTAATACAGTGATGTGTGAGTGCAAGCTGTTGAACTATCTTCTTCCATGTTGATGTACTCGCGTAAGAGCCGTGAATAAATACAATGGGGCTGTTATTGTCACTGCCTTGTTGTTCATAGTAGCAAGGTGCGGGTGTATTTTCGTGACTGCTGTTTATGCCGTTATTGGTTGTGTTGTTATTCATGTGGCGTCCTGCCTGAATGAGGGGAATGGGATCGTTTTTAGTTAAGTGTAGCAAACTTAAGTTAAAAAAATACCGCAGACAGGCTGCGGTATTTCTGCTTATTTATGTTTATTTCTTACTTTGTAGATCTAAGCTATAGATAGCAAACCCAAGTTTATCTTCTTTAATAAACTGCATAGGGTATTGGCCTTTGTCCTTGATGAACTGTGCGGCTTTTTCACCTGGCGCGGTTTCAAAAGTGATATTGAGTTTCTTGTCGCTTTGTAACTGTGTGAAGTACCAGTTGTTATCGGCACTTGGCGTTACTTGGCCTTTTTCTTTACTTACACGGCTAATGTAGTCTGCAAGTACAGTGCGGTTTTCATCAGGTGATGCAAATGCAACAAACGCTTCACCTGTACCAGCAAATTTCGCACTGTAAGCGCGGTAGTTATTTGTTGCTACGAGGAACGGCTGCGCAGGATCTACCGGTTTGCCTTCAAACGTTAAGTCTGTAATACGGTTTGAATCTGGGTTGATCAATTTACATTCACCGTTATAGCGTGCTGGCTGTGATAAATCGATACCGTATTTAACGCCGTCAATCACATCGTAATTGTAAGTACGGAATTCATCCCAGTTGATCAGACCTTGTGGTGCAGTGCTGTTCAAGTCGATTTGGTTAAACTGACCTGCAGAACATTCAAGCCATTCCTTTACTTCTTTACCTGTTACTTTCATTGCTACGAGCGTATTTGGGTAAAGGTATAGATCGGCTGCATTACGGAAGGTTAATTGACCTGATTCAACTTCAGTGAAGTTAGTTGGATCGTTACCACGGCCGCCAGCTTTAAACGGTGCTGCTGCTGAAAGTACTGGGATACCGTCTAAATCAGGATCACCCTGAATAAAGCGTTGTACGTAATCTTGTTGCGCTAAGTTAACAATTTGAATTGTTGGATCATCTTGTACTAGAGCAAGGAAACTGTACATCACATCACTTGCTTTACCGATAGGTTGGTTAACGAAGTTACGTGTTGCTTTGTGGTCGTCTTTTACTGCTGCAACCATTTTCTCGTCAGCGTTCACTAGTGGTTTTTTAGTGAATTTGTCGAAAATAGGGCGTGCTTCAGTTTGTGCGTTCGTTACTTTCCACGTATCACCTTGTTTGTCTAATACAAGATCCATGATACCGACATGATCGCCCCAACGACCAGGCATTACAGCTGGAATACCGTTGATTGTGCCTTTTTCGATATCAGCGCCAGGTAACTTAGAGAAGCTCTCGCTTGGGAATACGGCATGCGAATGGCCAAACGCAATTGCATCAATACCTGGAACTTGTGTTAGATAGTAAACTGAGTTTTCAGCCATTACTTTATACGGGTCAGCTGATACGCCTGAATGCGGGATCGCGAGAATGATATCTGCGCCTTCAGCTTTCATTTGTGGCACAAATTTTTCAGCTGTTTGTTTGATGTCTAACGCTTCCACTTTACCTTCTAGGTTTTTCTTATCCCAGATTAAGATTTGCGGTGGTACAAAACCGATGTAACCGATTTTAACTTGGTGCTCTACGCCGTCAGTATCGGTAAAGGTATTCGTTTTGATGATGTACGGGGTAAACATGTTTTTACCGGTCTTAAGATCGATAACGTTAGCATTGATATACGGGAAGTTAGCGTCATTTGTTGCTTCTTTTAAGAAGTCTAGCCCGTAGTTAAACTCGTGATTACCAAGGTTACCGACGTCATAACCCAGTTGATTCATCGCTTTGTAAACCGGGTGTACATCACCTGGTTGTAGGCCTTTGTCTGCCATGTAGTCGCCCATTGGACTGCCTTGCAATAAATCACCGTTATCAACTAATACGCTGTTCTTTACTTCTGCACGGGCTTCTCTTACTAAGGTTGCAGTGCGAACTAGGCCTGTTTTTTCAGTTGGTTTATTCTTGTAATAGTCATAATCCATTACGTTGGTATGAATATCCGTCGTTTCTAGAATACGTAATTTGATGGTTTCCGCATAAGCAGGCCCGGCCATAGTCAGTAGCCCACCGAGTACCGCAATAGCGACTGGTTTGATCGATAACGACATGATTTTCTCCAAGTTAAATAGAAGTAGATACAGAAACGCCAAGGTAGCATAAATTAGCGACCCTTGGCGTTAAATTAGGAGGAATATATTGCTTTATTTGAGCGGTTTAGTGTATTTGCTTATTTATGTACCAGCGCCAGTATAAGCAAAGAGATGAGGGGGTTATTATCATCGTGCTTAACACTGTCTATTTTGCTGGTACGTGATTAAGCATCGATAACATGACCGCGGTAATTTTATCTTTACGTGCTTGTTGTGATTGCTCTATTTTAGCAATGCCTTGGGCAAGTACTTGCCATTCAGTTTGAAAAGTCTGAGGGTTATAAAAGGCGATTATTGCGCTACCTTTTTGAAATTCATCTGGGTCTAGGTGGCTCATTGATAAACCAAGATTTGAACCTACCTTGTTGAATATCTGCTCATCAGAGAGCTCTGATTCTACCGCTAAGCCATAACCAATGAGAAAGTCAGCTTGTTGCACATTATTTGTGAACGTGTAGCCTTTATCCTGCATTATTTGAGTGATGGCTGTTTCTGTATAATTAGAAAATAGTGCTTTATTACTGTTTTCGGGAAGGAATGTTTTACCGCGACCAGGGTACCAGGCAAAGGTCATTTTTTGTTGGGCAAATTGTGCTAGGTCGCCGGTTTCTACTTTCGTTAATTGATTAACGCTGTTGTATCCATTCGTTGGCGGGTATTCACTGGTGGTGCAGCCGACGAGTAATATAGCCATCGCAAGCAATGGCATTATGTTCTTTATCATCATACTCTCCTCTGTTGAACGTTAGTTCTCTATCTAATCTATGTGTCTCAGTTTCTCTTAAACACCTTACCATGGCTATTTATTTTGTTATCGACATCTACCATTATTTTTTAAATTCACGATCCATTTTAAATGAAAATGAGATCACGTAATTCTCGATGTCTTGTAAGTCGTTATCAATATCATCTAGCTCTGCGGCTATGTTATCAAGTAATTTTTCTGCTGTATGACCTTGTTGCCATGGCTTTGTTTTCATTGCGTGGTTGGCATAAATACTTTGTTGTTTTTGCTTTTTGATTGGCATTTTCTCGAGCAGTAAACAGGCTATCACATAAATTAAGATGGCGAGAAAGAAACCCGTGACGAAAAATAAGGATACAAACAGTACCCGTACGAGCCAGACTTCAGCGCCCATCGCCACTGCTAATCCTGCACATACACCGCCGAGTTTGCCATTTTCAGTGTCTCGATATATCGCTCTTACGCTCATCGGTCTCTCCATTTCGGTGATTCTTGGTCTAAAATCTGCTCGAGTGAGATAACGCGTTCTTGTAATTTTTCAGTGCGGTTAACTAATGAATGTAATTTATCTTTGTCTTTTTCTGACAGGCCTTGATTGCTTTGGCGCTTACTGCGGTAATATAAAATAAGCCACAATGGTGCGACGAAGACTAAAAATACAGTGACTGGTATTTGAATAAAATCCATGGTTATTCCTTATTGAACACAGATAGCGGTAAGCTGGGCAAACAGTAACGCATAATTAATTATGATGTATTACTGTATTTTATACATATATGAGCTGTTTGTATTGCTTAAAGCCCTGCGGTTTACAATTTCTTACGTGGTAATTCCGGAATTGGTGGTACTTAAATAATCGTTCATGGTCTTTATTGATGTAGATAGGGTATCAACTAGTTCTTACCTTGCAGTGTTAATTGCAGCTGTTTTTTGTATTTTGATATGTCGATTCGAATCATGAGATCACGTTCTTCGAGCATATTTATAATTTGATGTATCCCTTGTACTGAAAATCCTGTTGTTTTGGCTATTGGTGTTGTGTTTGGTTTAATCGGTGACTAACTAAGCTTGCTACCATGATAGCTAAATAAAAACTGCCTAAAATAGATTCAATAAAAACAAAAAATCTTGGTATCGGTAATGCGGGGGTGATGTCGCCATAACCTAGGGTTGTTAAAGTTATAAAGCTGAAGTAAACCACTGAAAACAAGTTATCCAACCAAGGTTTTGCCTCGATACCATTAAACGCCTGTGGAAAGAGTTCGATTTGTATAAGGTAGATAATTGCCCATGTGACGCCAATAAGCAAATAAACACATATGGAGCCGATGATCTGGTTTTTACTGACATACTCACTTAGCATGACTTGTTTTAGCGCTGTATGTGTGTGAGATAGTAGAAAAACTAACAATGCGAATAGTGTCACCAGAGAAAGATCATACTCATCAAAAAAAGTCATTGAGCCTGATATTGCCGCGAGAATGAGCAAAAAAGAATACCAATTTCGATAAAATTTTTGCTGGTTGTTCACGCCAACAATCGAAACCCCTAAGCAAATAATGATCAAGGCTAGGACTGTTTTTTGACCGCCACTGAAAAGCTGTTGCATCAAGGCACTGCTAAACAGTAGGCCGAGGAGTGCAACAAGTAAAAAGTAGAAGTTGTCATCTTTAGACACTGTTTTCATTATGATTCATCTTTTTCTTTAGTTTCATTTTCTAACCACACGGTGAATAACTGATATGTAAGACTCAATATCACGGCACCGACAAATAAACCTATAATGCCTGACATTACCATGCCGCCAAGCGCCCCGAGTAAAATAACCAGTATTGGTGTATCTGAACCTCGTCCTAATAACATAGGTTTAAGGACTGCGTCACTTGCACTCACTAGAACACACCAGATTAAAAATATAACCGCAGTTGTGGTTGTATCTACAGTGAATGCATAAATGATCGCTGGGAGTAATGCTAGGATTGGTGGAAGCTGAATGATAGCTACGATCAATACTAGAAACATCCAGATCGCAACCCCTGGAATACCTGCAAATGCAATACCTACGCCAGCTAAAATAGACTGGATAACAGCGACGCCGATAACGCCTTGTACAACCCCCCTGACTGTTGTTTTCGATATGGTTGTTAGCTCTTTGCCCTGTTCTCCACCTGTTAAACGACTTGCAACGAGTACGAAGGCGCGTTCACATTTGTCAGCATTCACCATGAAAGCGCCAGCGATGACCGTTGAGATAATAAATTGAATAAAACTGCCCCCCAGACTGCCTAGGAATGAGGCCATTTTGCTTATTACACTTTTCACTTCGTCACTGTAGTTGGTTAACATGCTTTCTAAATTTGATGATGCTTGTAGCGCAAACCCATATACTTTTTCACCTATGATGGGCCAGCCTTGGATACTGATATTTGGTGTTGGTATCACTATTGTTCCAGCCTGAACGCCTGTGACTAATGCTGAACCACCTGTATATAATCCTGTTGATAGTACAATTAGCGGAATTAATAGTAGTAATACACCGATGATTGAAAGCGCTGAACTTGCTTTAGCCTTACTTATGCCAAACTTGTTATTTGCCCAGATCGCTATCGGGTATAATGCCGTTGCGATAATACCGCCCCAGACCACCATGAGGAAAAATGGCTGTAAAATAGAATAACACCAATATATGAGTAGTGAGATGGCTGCTATTTTTATATATACGTCAATTGCTTGAGTTGAAAAGTTACTATTATTTGTCATGGACATTCCTTGTAGTTATATCAAGACTATGGCTATATTTGTAAAAACTTCCAGTTTCTTGTTTCTAAGAAGAAAGACACAAAGATCATGTAACCTCCAACCAAAAATAGCTGGAAGATACGTATAAACATATTATTATCGATATCACTTCCGCTCATCAGCGTGCTGCCTAACAAGACTAATACCGTACTAAAAGCGGTTGCATAAATAGGCGCTTTTTCAGGTTTAGTATAAATCTGTGTGGCCATCACAATGGCAACTAATGAAATAGATAAAGTATAAAATAATAAATTTGGTACGAGTGACAGCATGGCGAACATAGCAATCGCTAAGACGCCGCCAATGCTATTACTGATAATTAAGAAAGTACTTAATTTCACAGACTTTTCACCTGTGATCATTAATGACAATAAAGCAATAAACATCATAGTAAATAGTGCTTCAGTTATTTGAAAGATAAAGAAAAAGCAGACGATAGGAAAAGATATTAGCATGGCTCTAAAGGCTGCATACCAGCGTTGTTGGGTTGTTAACGGTGATATTTTGTAGCCTTTAAAATGAGATTGTTGTTCAGGGAAGTAAATATGCACGAAGGCAAAAATAGCCACTGCTATCACACCAGAGCTCGTTAATCCGACGGCTAAAAATATAGAGATCCCAGGATTAGAAATTGCCATAAAAGGTAATAATAAGATGGCAATGATAAGGATCGTTGCAAAGAGGTTCCACTTGGGGTCTGTGAATAAGTAATAACCCCATAACATCATTAAGCCTATGAGTATTAACAAGGGAAGTGGGTAGTGGGTGATCCCATTCGATAAGAGTAATCCTAAGGCGATGGTTGCCACCATAGCTATCATCAATTCATAAATAGTTTCTTTATTTAACTCGGCCTTATCAACCAAAAATTTGGCGACAAAGACGGGTGCGACAAATGCTAAGGGCCAATTAAACAGTGCCGCAAGAAAAACCGCGAGTCCAACACCGACGGTATAACGCATGACTCTAATTTGTATTTGGTTATTGGCCAACGCGCTATTGCTGTTCATATTATCGGACATAAGACATCATACTGACAACGCGGATCCAGAACTTACCGAGCATATTAAATAGGGGATTATCATCGCTATAAACAATGACATCAGCTTGGCCGCCAATGCGTATTAAGCCGCTTGCTTGAGCATGGTCGAATTCGATTGAAATGGGGAGCATTTGTGTTTGGCGTAGCCAGCCTGTTTGATTGTTCGCTTGAGCCAGTTTTCCGGCTTGTGGATCTTGTCCCCAGTCAACCCCCCAATCGACACTGGTGACTTTGCCTTTAATGACTTTACCTGGCGCAAAATCTAATGCGACTTCAACCTCATCACCGGCTTCAATATTACCCAAACTGTTTTCACTGAAATAGGCTTCAATCCAAATTTTTTCAGTCGAGACGAATGTCATTAATGGTTGGCCAGCAGATGCAAAAAATCCCTCTGAAAGACTGAAGTTGGAGACCGCACCTATCGTTGGTGCTTTAATACTGGTACGTTCTAGGTTGATTTGAGCTTGTTCAAGTGCGAGTATCGCCGCCTTGATTTTACTATTTTCTTTTCCATCTAAACCTAATTGTGATTCAGATTTTTTGAGCTCAGCTTCAAAGTTAGTCACATTGGCTCGCGCTGTGGCTAACGTTGCACGCGCTTGATCTGCATCGGATTGAGACATAATGCCGCGTTTAGCCATAACCAGAATACGATTGGTTTGTAATTTGGCATTTTCAAGTTCAACATTTGCGCTCGTTAAACGTGCTTGTGCCGATGCAATCACTGCTGTTTGAGCTCCTACATCTTGTCCTGCGATCATTAAATTTTGTTCAGCTTGCTTGACCGCTATCTCAAAATCGCTCGGATTGAGCTTAACCAGCACATCACCGGCTTGTACTTGTTGATTCGGTTGCACTAAAATATCGATAACTTGACCGGAGACTTGCGGCTTGATCGGCACTACGTAACCTTTGACGCGAGCACTATCTGTAGAGGGAATGATACGATCTGCAATAATACTAAATACCAACATGCACGAAACTGTAATTAGCAAATAATTGGTAAGTTTACGTACTTTATTTGGGGTTTTATTTTCACTTATTGCTATTGTGTTTGTTGCTTCTGTTTTTATGTCGTGGTCTTCAGGCATAAGAGTCCCTAATGATGACTGATGATATATTATTGCGAGTTGCTGCTGTTGGCTGTGTATTTCAGGGACTGTTTTGAGTCCAAGCATAAACTGTAATATCATTATAGACTATATTATACGCTTGGTTATCATGGTGTTATAATTGTGCGTTGAAGAGGTGTTACGTGCGGTTTATCATTAGATTTACTGTTAGTTAGTCGTCATTAAGGCAAATAAAAGCACTTACCGTGAAGTGCTTTTATTGGTGCGAAGTAGATCATGAATCTAAATCTAATTCATCATAGCTATTATCAAGATCTTCGAGTGTTGACAGCTCATCAACAAAATAATCACGGCTTGGTTGTTTAGCACTGCGTTTATTGGGCGCGCTACTGAGTGTATTTGTGTGTGTGATCTTGTGATTATATTTACGCCAGCAACGGGCGAAATCAGAGGTTAATTCGAATTCACCATCAAGCTCGGCGAGAAAGAAATGTTCATCAGCAGTGGCGGGTAAAAGTTCGCCCTCTTGAAGTCGCTGCATCGTTAAACCATAATGTTCTAATAATTGTGATTCATCTACATTAAATGCATTTTGTTGTTGAAAACCAAGCGGAAAATGCACTTCATCTAAAAATATACCTATGCTTCTCATAGCGATTACCTTGCGTTAAATTAACTGTGTCGTGAACATTTTAACTACTGATTTAATTGTTCTCTAAACTAACGTTGGATTTTGACAGTTTAATGACAATGAAAAAAAAATTGTAATCAGACGTCACAATTGTGTTTAATTATTTTTTAAAATAATGACACTCTTTCCTTGAAAACATCTCCCTGCATCCACATCTATTAGTTAGGCGCTTTCGAGGCCTAGGTAAAAATAAGTATCAACAACTGCCTAACGGAGTTTGTAGTGCTTAATGAAGATGACACTCAATAGAAATAAAATACATCATGGCTAGGCGCAAACTAATTTGGCTTAGTGACTATGATAATATTGCTCAATGGAGAATATAATTATGCGTACTTTTGACTTTACTCCCCTATACCGCAGTGCAATTGGTTTTGAACGTTTAGCTGCACTTGCTGAAACGGCTGCATCAAACCGCCAATCAGGCAACAACTTTCCTCCGTATAACATCGAACAAATCGATGACAATAATTATCGCATTACCATGGCTGTCGCAGGCTTTGACGACGCGGAAATTGATATCTCAACGCAAAATAATGAATTACTGATCAAAGGCACTAAAGCAACAATCGCCAAAGAAGACGATAAACGTACCTTCTTACATCGCGGTATTGCAGAGCGTAACTTTGAACGTAAATTTGAGTTAGCTGACCATGTTTTTGTCAATGGGGCAGACATGAAAAACGGCTTGTTGTATATCGATTTAGAACGTCAATTACCGGAAGCGATGAAACCGCGTAAAATTGAAATTAACGGCGCTAAAACGTTATCTGCTGAGTAATACGGTAAAGCCACAGGCTATAAACCGCTGTATCAGCAATACCAATACCCTAAATAAACTACATTCGTCTTAGCGGGCATTACCTCGCTAAGCTGTAACTCCGAGTACCTTTAAAAAAGGCTTGGCTATATAAGTGCTGCTCAGCAGGCTTATCGTTATCTATTGTTTGAGGAAAATAGACATGACTACAATGACAAAATTTGATTTCGCTCCCCTATATCGCCACGCAGTTGGCTTCGATCGTTTTGCTAATATGGCGCAAAAGCTGGTAGAAAAGCAGTTAATCGAACAGCAATTGATAGACAAAGCACGACCTGAAAAAACAGACCGCAAGGTGATTAAGGCGTCGGCAGAAGCCAATTATCCACGCTACAACATTAGCCAAACGGGTGAAACCGATTACCAAATTACGCTGGCGTTAGCGGGTTTCTCACTCGAGGAAATGGATATAACCGTGACAGCCAATGAATTGGTGATTACCGGTGAAAAATTGCCCGTTGAACAAACGTCTACGCTTTTACACCAGGGGATTAATCAAGCTAATTTCAGCCGTAAATTTGCATTAGCTGATCACGTACACGTCGTGAGTGCAGATATGCATCAAGGGCTGCTAACGATTAATTTAAATCGTGAAATACCTGAAGCATTACAGCCACGTAAGATAACTATTGGCCGTTAACATTCGAGCATAAAAGCCGTTCATATAACGCAGTTTTAAACACCCTGAAGCGCATCAATCTTGATGCGCTTTTTTGTTATTTAATTTTTGTGCGTCGATAAAATTTATTCATCGTCACGACAAAAAGAACTCATTTGCCAAACCTCGTCCCAAAGCGTTTAATCGCATTCTTTCGCGACTAAAAGGGGATAGGCGGAAATGACATTTTCTCAACGATTACGTCAGAATTTAAATCTTTGGTTTTGTTCGATTAAAGTGTTACGACCTTATAAACAGCAATCGACTCCCGGTGCTGTTTTATTAGGTGTCGCTGCGGATGGTCGATTCCCGAGTAATGTTGTTGCGGATAACAGTGTCGTTAACCTGCTATCAAAACCTGGTGGCTTAGAAAGTATTGCCCGAAGTGTTATGCATGCGGCATTCACCAAAACCAATATACCGGTTTATAACGCGGGTATGCTCGATGATATCGACGGTTTTGATGATTTGGATGTCGATGATATTCAACTGGAGCAATACCTAAAAGTGCTGGTGTATTTAATGGCGGGTCATTTCCCTATTACGATAGGCAGTGCAGATTCCATTTCAATCGCGAACTATCAAGCGTTATCAGCGCATTTATATCAACAGCAATACCATCAGCACCAGCATAATAAGTGGTATGGCAGTGAGTATGTCGCGGGTAATAACAAAATTGGTATTATCAATTTCGACCCCAACTTTGAGTTGCGGTTAACACCGTCTCCTAAGCTGGATTCTGCATTTAATGCAGTGAATCAATATTGCTTAGAGACATTTAGAATTTTTAATTATTTAGGATTAGGCATTTGTAAACGCACAAACTCTGCAGACACGTTTGAGTATGCAAAACAGCTCGGTTGTGATTGGTTATTGGATAAACACATGAGTACGACTCATCGTGAACTTATTGAAGAAACCTTAGAACGATTCATTGAGCAAGTAGACCATATTCATTTAAGTGTCGATTTAGCGGTTATTTATGAGCAAGTACTAGAGTCTAAGGATAGTCATTTACATTCAAGTCAGACTCAGGGCATTAGTCTTGAGATACTGATTTTTGCGTTAAAGATTATCGCGCGCAGTGGCAAACTGAAAATGCTCGATATTGTCACGCTAAACCCAGAACTGGATTACAGCCATAAAACCGCTGCTTATGTGTCATCGGTTATCTGTCCGGTATTACAACACCTGAAGGTATCGAGTTAATTTAGTACATTGTTGACTGCTAGTGGTGTTAATCGCTAGCAGTTAAGAGCAATTATTAAGTGTTATTAAAAGTTAAATTAGAGAAAGTAGAATGAAAATAGCCGTTTTATCGCAAGGCCCAACGTTATACTCAACACGCCGTATTGTGGAAACTTGTTTCGAGCATGGGCATGAGCCTGTGGTGATTGATGTATTACGTTGTTATATGAATATTAACGACACCAAACCTTCTATTCACTTTGATGGTAAAAGTTTAGAAGGGTTTGATGCGGTGATCCCCCGTATTGGTACGGACGTTAGTTTTTATGGTTGTGCGGTATTGCGCCAGTTTGAAATGATGGGGGTGTTTACGATAAACCCATCATTAGCGATTACGCGTTCACGAGATAAATTACAATCGCTGCAGTTGCTAAGCCAAAGAAATATAGGCATGCCAGTGACTGGATTTGCTAATTCACCAACAGATATCCCTGATGTGATCAGTTTGGTGGGCGGTGCGCCTTTAGTGATTAAACTATTGGAAGGTACGCAGGGAATTGGTGTGGTACTGGCAGAAACCAGTCAAGCTGCTGAGAGTGTGTTAGAGGCGTTTATGGGCATGAAAGCGAACATACTTGTGCAAGAGTATATCAAGGAATCGAAAGGCGCTGATATTCGCTGTTTTGTGATTGGTGATGAAGTTGTTGCAGCGATGAAACGTCAGGCACCAGAAGGCGAATTTAGATCGAACCTGCATCGCGGTGGTCATGCTTGCCAGATTGATATCACTCCTGAAGAGCGTGACACCGCGATAGCAGCAACACAAGCGATGGGGTTGAAAGTAGCGGGTGTTGATTTGTTACGTTCTGAGCGTGGTCCATTGATCATGGAGGTTAATTCATCACCTGGGCTGGAAGGTATTGAGCATGCTACCGATATTAATATTGCTAAGTTGATCATTACTTATATCGAAGATAGTGTAGAAAAGGGTATAGCAGAGAGAGTAGAAAAAGTGTGATAAGTAATTGAAATAAATATAAGGTTGCTCGTTATGCATAGCGATTAGCTATTATTAATCGTGAGTCGCTACTATAGGTAATATCCACTGCCATAATTAGGGTGGATATTACTATTTACGTAGCGTTTCCTGTCACAAATCGAACTCTAAATTTCCGTATTCATCATCATCGTCGTTATTTTCTTCTTCAATGTTTACTGTTAGATCTGAATCATCACGTGCCGTCGTTGCACGTTTGGATTTCGCTCGCCTGGTCGAGTTGTCATCGAAACGCGTGATTTTGCTGTTGTATTTACGCCAGCATCGAGAAAAGTGCGAAGTGATCGGGACCTCACCATCTAATTCCGCCAAGAAATAGTATTCCGCGGCAGTGAGTGGCAGCAAGCTACCTTCTTGTAATTGACGCATGGTTAAACCATAGCTTTCTAGCATGGTCGTTTCTTCGGAACTGAAACTATTATTGGCGTTAAAGCCAGCAGGAAAATGTAATTCGTCTAAGAATACACCCATATTTCTCATTTTATTGACCTCATCATTTTTTGCAGATAATCGTTTAGTTTTTACGACTTGTACAACAAAAAAATTTGCTAATGACGATGAAAAGATCGATTTATGTTTTTGCCTGAGAAGGTGTAGTATTTGTATCTGGTGTAGTGCATCAACACCTTCATATTAAGGAAAATGCAGTGGCTAAATTAGATCTTAAATTTAAAAAAAAACCAGTCTTTAGATTTGATGATGATAATGAGGTAGGTATTGAAATACGTAAGCAAGAGCAGCGTTCACGACGTGACTCACGTAAAGCGAGAAAAGAAATGGATGACCACAGTTTTATCCATTAATACAAGACAGGTTGAGTGAAGTTCATCAGCGCTTTAGTAGTTTGAACCCCTGCTGAAGCGCGATGTTTTGCTATTGTTTTAACTAAAGCGTCGACAAAATTAAGCCATTAACTAAGTTAATCGGTCGACTAAATTATCAATTAAATTAAGCTATCGAAAGCCGCCATGGTTGAGTCACACTTGATTACACGTCCATGACCTTGACCTTTTGTCGCAATTAAATTGATATTGCTGGTTGTATTCGCTGCTGATTCTGACGTGGTGAAATCGGCAAATCTATCACGTTTATCATGAACGATCGTTGTCGCATGTTGGCGAGATATTAGTTTTTGATACGGGTTTATTGTATCTAAACTGTATTCATACTTATCTTCAATATGCGTGATCATAGCGCCGAATAGTTTCATTGAATAACCTGATTTACCCACCATTTCATATAAGTTATCAACGTAATTAAGTACCGGTGCAATTAATAATAATGGCAGGGAGTCTACTTTGGGGTGACGGCTTTCCAGTACGGATGCAGACCCCATACTGTGGGCAATAATACCTGCCACATCATCGACGTTATCAATCAACTCATCAAAAGCTTGTACAAAAGCGGGTAGGTGAGCATGACGACCTTCGCTCTGTCCGTGAGCTGGGTGATCATAAGCTAGCGCTGTAAAGCCTTGTGCAGCGATGTGCTCCATTAATGGAAAGAATTGGCTTGCACTACCAGACCAGCCATGACTTAAGATCCAAACTGGACCATTACCCATTTGGTACGTATTTAAACGACCTTCAGAGGTCAAATGGGTCGAGCGTAATAGCCCTTCTGGATCATCGCTGTTTGACGTACTACGTACTGGCGTAAGTAATAAGTTACGCGCTGTTTTCAGTGCGTGCTTCGGTGCGATACTGTGATGTAATCGTGTGCCGATATTGATCATGCTACGACGTATAGTAAACTTGCCACGGGTATTAAAATAAATGTTACTGCTCATGGTAAACTCCTAAAATAACACCCTTTAATCGAACGGTCGTGCTATTTATATTGTATTTTAAAGGCGTTGCCGCCCATTCGTTATTATTTCTAGTCGTCATTACGGTGGCGAAGTGTTATTGCCACTGCTTATATAGCTGCTTGACGCCTTGCCAAAATAGTGTGCGTTCATCATTTTCAAGTTCAATGGAATGGAACAGGTGACTACTTAAATACAAGCCGTAAAATTGAAACACGGCTTGTCTGGGAATTAAGTCTTCACGAAATAAACCACTTTGTTGGCCTTTACTAATTTGTATTTCTAAATAACTGATCCACGTGTGCAGTTGCTTACGTAATGTTTGCTGCAGAATATCTTGGCTACAATTACTTTCTTTCCAAGCGTCCATAAACATGCAACTGCCTTGAAATGAGTGATTCCAGTCTAACCAGTGATGTAGGAGTGATTGTAAGCGTGTACTAACATCGCTATGCTGCTCACGTCTAACCGCAATAATCACCCGTTCATTAAAGCATTCACCGGCGTATTCGATCACTGCGACTTGCAGGTTTTCTTTGGAATTAAAATGCGAGAATAAGCCACTTTTAGACATGCCACAGGATTTGGCAAGCACACCAATCGTTAAACTCTCTAGCCCCGTTTCACTAGCGATAGTGAAGGCTATATTGAGGATATGTTCGCGTGTTATACGGCCTTTACTCATGACTATCTCTTGGGCTTGTTTGTATCAATGAAAAACATTTTTAGCACGACCGTTCTTTTAATGCTAGCGGATGATTAATAATAGCTATAAAATATAACTAAGGGGGTAGTGGTGGAGCCTGTAAAAGCAGTAACTGTTGCTGTCACGGAAGCCATTTCTGTTATCGGCTATGTTTCGGCAGGGCGAACGGTGTTATTTATCCTGGTCGATTATGGTTAACGCAGTGCAAATAGGAGTTCTTTTGTGCTGATTTTTGTTAAAACATGGAAATTAAATAAGGTATTTAGTGTTATTAATCAGGATCCACTCTACACAGTTACACTGGGATCGTTTATGCTTAAGTTAATTTTAAAAGTAAATTAAGGAAGTCGTATGCGGATCACCGCCAATTTTGATGCTGGTAATATTGAAGTTATTAATTTAGATGACAAAAATGATGTTCAACTTGCGATCCGCCCGGACGTAGGTGAAGAGTTTTTCCAATGGTTTAACTTCCGTGTTGAAGGTGTAGTCGGTGAGCAATATACACTGAATATTCTTAATGCTGGTGAAGCGGCTTATCTAGAAGGTTGGGAAAATTACCAAGCAGTAGCATCGTATGATCGCCAGCACTGGTTCCGTATTCCGACTTTCTATAAAGAAGGTAAATTAACGATCATTGCCGATATGGATTGTGAGTCAATGCAAATTGCTTACTTCGCCCCGTATAGCTATGAACGTCATCAAGACTTACTAGCGGCAGTGCAAATGCACCCATTAGTAAGCTTAGAACACCTTGGTGAAACGATTGATAAGCGTGATTTAACGCTTGTTAAAATAGGTGATGGCGCTGAAGGTAAACGTAATATCTGGATCACTGCACGTCAGCACCCAGGTGAAACAATGGCTGAATGGTTAGTTGATGGCCTAATGCATAGCTTACTTGATAGTGACAACCCAACGGGTAAAGCATTATTAGACAAAGCTAACTTCTATATCGTACCAAATATGAACCCAGATGGCAGCGCACGTGGTCATCTGCGTACGAATGCACTTGGTGTAAACCTTAACCGTGAATGGTTAAACCCAAGCCTAGAAAAAAGCCCTGAAGTATTCCATACCATCAATAAGATGAAAGAAACTGGCGTTGATTTATTCTATGATGTACATGGCGATGAAGCACTACCGTTTGTATTCTTAGCGGGCTCTCAAGGTACACCAAGTTATAACGACAGATTAGCTAAATTACGTGATCGTTTTTCTGAAGTATTCTTACTAGCAAGTGCTGACTTCCAAGCTGAAATTGGTTATGAAGTTGATGCACCTGGTACTGCAAACATGACTGTTGCGACTAACTGGGTGGCTGAAGAGTTTGATTGCCTAGCAAATACAATGGAAATGCCATTTAAAGACAATGATAACTTGTCTGATCCTATCATGGGTTGGTCACCAGAGCGCTCTATTAAGCTTGGTGAAGCATCATTGGTAGCTATGCTAGCTGTGGTTGACGATTTACGTTAATTTGCTTGCTTGCTTGCTTGCTTGCGTTACGTGAGTAGATAATACTGACGGTATAAGCCCGTGAACGACAGTTAACACTGTTTCACGGGCTTTTTTATATCTGGGATTTACATTAAACGTGTTTTTGTGAACCTAATCAGCTTGTTGAATAAATCAACGTGGCCTAAATCGCAGATGTAGTCATATACTGGTTAATAGTTGATAAGGTTTAGTGAAGGATATGGGGTTATGTTACAAGAAGGTAATCAGATCATAGTACATGGTAGGGTACAAATGGTCGGTTTTCGTTATGCTACGGTACAACAAGCACTGCAGCTTGGTCTGACTGGACACGCTATCAATCTAAACAATGGTGATGTCGAAGTGCAGGTATTTGGTGACAAGGTTGACCGAGATAAGTTGATTTTATGGTTAAGGGAGGGACCTGATTCTGCGCAGGTTGATGCATTAGAGATTAGCGCGCTGGAATATCGAGCATTAGCCAGTTTTACTCAAGGTTAGTTAAACCATCTAGCTCGTTACTATTCTGTAGGTTCTTAGCGAAATTGACCCGTGTGCAGAGAGTAGAATACCTTCAGCAGCAAGTTGTTGCCGTTGATAATCCCCCCGTTCACCTTGCAGGGATATTTTACCCTGGCTATTCACAATGCGATACCAAGGTAATTTCGTATCGGCTGGTAAGTTACTCAGTATTTTACCAACCTGACGCGCGTGACTTGGCATGCCTGCTAACTTAGCTATATCACCATAAGTGGCAACCTTACCGACAGGTACTTGATAGACAAAAGCAAATACCTGTTGAGTAAAATCATTCACATTAAAAACGTAGCTTAGTAACCAGTTGCTCGCCTAACTGTACGTTGTTTGATGAACCGGTTAGTGCTTCACGAGTATCTGAGATCAACGCATCCATACCAGTTTGGATAGTATTTGAATGGCTTAGCTGCTGCTGAACTTGACTGATCGTTTGTTCAACTAGGCTTGAGCTTGAATTAGCTTGTGATACTAGTTCTTGTAAGCTTTTCATCGTTACTGTCGCGATATCAACACTGTCATCAATAATATTGGTGACTTGTTTTTGCTTATTGATAATGGCAGCGGAGATATCCATGATTTTTTTCATTTCACCTTGGATTTGATCCGCTGATTGATTTGCAGTATTTGCTAGCGCGCGTACTTCATCGGCTACGACGGCAAAACCACGGCCATGCTCACCCGCACGTGCCGCTTCAATTGCCGCATTTAGTGCTAATAGGTTAGTTTGATCTGCAATGCCTTTGATTGAGTCAACTAATTGACCAATGTTCTTATTGTTATCGTCTAAGTTGGCTAGCAAAATAGTGAACTCGGCAATAAATCGTGCAGAATCAGTAATGTTGCCAGTTAATTCTTCAAGTTGCTGAATACCGGTCTGAGAGATGCTTGCTGTACTTTGTGCTGAACTGAAAGAATCATTCGATAGGCTTTCAATGCCCTTTGATTGCTCCATAAACCCTTGAACTAAATCAAAGTTTCTTTCAATATTACCTAAACGGTTTGCTGAAGATGTATTTACCTTTTGTGCATTTTGGGTAATTTCTTGAGCAATAGATAGTGCGCCACTATTCTGTAATTGCTCTAAAATGCTGGCTTTACTTTGCAGTGCAGCTAAGTCTGTTTCTGAAATAAGAACTTGTCCAAGAGGGACTTTATTAGAGTTGAAAAAATTAAACATAGCTTGAGTCTGCCTTATTCGAGTCGTTTATAATTTATAGCGGCAATTTTTTATCCGCTGTATACGGTTAAGCAATAATTAGGCCGTAATGTCAATAATGATGATGTATTTTCTTTACTAATTATATAGTTATTTTTTATAGCCAAAGCATGCGCATAGAGTTACTTAAGATCTTATCGGCAGCCCGTGCTATTTGTTTAGGGATTATGTGCTATTTATTTACTTAGGTTTAAATCTATCGACATTTATAAAAAGTTAAGTATATTGTGCGCAAGGCAATTAAGAGAGGTTACCCTGATGTCAGAATTGAATGAAGAGACGATGTTACACTTAGATAATCAGGTTTGTTTTGCTTTATACAGCGCGACAAATGCAATGGTACGTGCGTATCGCCCAATGTTGAAAGCGCTTGATCTCACTTATCCACAATACCTAACGATGTTAGTTTTTTGGCAGCAAGATGAAATCAGCGTCAAAGTATTAGGTGAGCAGCTACACCTTGATTCAGGCACGTTAACGCCCTTGCTAAAGCGGTTAGAATTAAAAGGACTTATACGCCGTGAACGCAGTAAAGAAGACGAACGTGCACGTATATTGTGTTTAACAGATGCTGGTATGGCATTAAAAGCACAGGCTAAAGCGGTACCGATGAATATGTTTTGTCAGGCTGGTTTACCAAAAGAAGAACTGCTGATGATGAAAGCGAGTTGTGAAGCATTACTGAATAATCTAACAGACTAACGGTGGTAATAGCGCTGGTCATAATCACGGAAATCGATGAGGTTATTGCAACTGAAGAAGAGGGCTGTTGATAACAGCCCTTTATGTCAACGTTCACGTTAACTTTTATGTTCATTCGACATCATCACATAATGACGAAGATATGGTTTATTCTGGACGCCAGCTTAGTGCACTTGCGATAGAACCCACTGCGATCAAGTCTTGTTTGTCTGCTGATAAATCAGGTAGCGTTTGTAAGCTTAGTAAACCATTGGTTTGTACTGCGGCAATGCTTTGTGTGCCTTGTTCAAAAACATAGCCAAGTGGCTTTTCAACGGTCATGAACAAATCATCTGATTTATGCACCGATTTTACATTCAAGTGTTCGTTGTTGATACGGACAATACCCGATTCATATTTTGCTACATCAAGTGAAATTGCTGCGCTTGATGGTTTCATTTCATATTCACCAACGGCATTGTTATCAACGCTAATATTACAACGGTATGGGTTGTTGCCACCGAATGATAAACCGTTGAAATTAACGCTTGTACCACCACCGCTACACACTAATATCCATGTCTTGCCATTATCAGTACGGGTGATCTCTGCAACCATGTCACCCTCAGTTGTGCTGATGGTGTTAAACCAAGTCGAACCAGACGAACTGCGATCGTATTTACCAGTATATTTCCCTGCGATATCAAAGCTGCCTTCTTGGCCTAAACCCCAAAAATCACCATCTGTTTTGATTAACATTTCTGGCTGTGCTTTTAGCTCGCTGGTTTTGGTCATGAGCGCAACGCTACCACAACCTGAAATGAGGGTTGCAGCAAGTACAGGAAGAATAAGTTTTTTCATTATATGTCCATTGTATATATCGGAAAATGACTGGGGATAGTCTGTAGCGCGGCATTATCATTATAAACATACACTAAGTCCAGTTAGCTTTGTCGATTAAATGTAAGCGAATGTAAGCGCTTGTCATCTTGTATTTTAGGGAGGCGAGGGCTGCACAAGCAGTACGATAATAAAGTGTGATAACGGTATCATTAATACTTAATTTCGTACTCTTTATGTAATATTTTTCATTGGTATTCTTAGTTAGTACTATTAATTAATATTCGGCAAAGTATTGATTAAGGGCTTGTTGCCACTCTGGACTTTGACGTACATTAAGCAGCGCTCGATTTAATTGCTCTGTGTAGGGGCTGCTGTCTTTAATCGCTAAGCCATAATTTTGTTTTTCAAACTGATAAGGTAATACCGATAGGCGCTGGTAACGTCCTTCTTGTTTCGCCAGTTTAAGCTTGTATTTTAATATCGCGTTATCATTGACGATGGCATCTATGTCACCGTTATTTAGGGCTGTTAGCATGTCATCGATATTGCTAAATGTCTGGTGCACTATGCCTAAATTGGTTAAATAAATAGACGATGTGGTTGATACTTTTGCGCCAACATTAAGATGAATAAGATCGTATGGGCCTTTAATGTCGCTGTTCATCAAACCTAAAGTGAAGGTACTGGCAAGGATTGCTGTCACGCTGGCAATAAACAGTGTTGAGCTGATGCCTAGTAATACGGTGAGAACACGCCCAGTTAACGTTTTAAATTCAAAATAGTTAAAGGGTCCTTTAGTGATAAATAATAATCCTAAAATGAAGGCTTCTAACCATTGCCCTCGCTTTGATGGCATTGAATAAAGTTTATCGTTAATGTGATGCTCGAGTTTATAAAATATCCCGCCAATAATACCAGCGAGCAGTACTATAATAGTTAATATGATCAGCAGAGTTCTGTTGGTGATTAAATCGATGAACGAGCTGAGGTAACTTTTTTCTTTGACTGCAATGGCCAGGTGCGTTTCATAAAAGGAGTGCGAGAAGTCCATGACTAACTCACGTTCTGGGGTGATGGATATGCAGGATATACCGACTTCAATATTACCCGCTTCAATCTCATCGAGTAAATCTTGTAAGGCATAATTTTTTATCTGGTATTGCAAATCAAGGCTATTGGCGATGCGCTGCCATAATAGAATGCTTAATCCTGAACTAGTGGGTTGGGGCTGACCATTTGGGTGTTGGCTCATCACAAAAGGCGGGCAGTGATAACTTCCGACGTTTATGACTGGCTTGCTCGTATTATTTGTTGAATCGTTAGTATTAATAACTGAGCTATTAATAACTGAACTACTATAGCCATACGATGCCATACTGTACAAATAACAAAATACACACAGTTTTATAAATGAACGTAATCGTAGCAGCATAACAATCCTTAGTACTTTGTCAAAAGCGTGTTGTCTGCTCAGCAAAGGTCTGGTCCATGTTGTTATTTTCTTATTAAGTTTAGTGGAAAACAAAAAAAGGTTTATTAATATGAAATTTAAATTGCCAGCATCTTTATTATTAACGGGCATGTTAAGCGGCTTACTGATTGGTTGTACAAGTGGAAACCTGGATGGAGCTGGGTCTGATAGTGATAGCGCCAACACTGCCGTCGGGAAAACAGAAACCTATTGGGTAGCGCCTGAACGTGTTGCCTGTCAAGGTATCGTACCTATGCAGTGCTTGGTCGTGAACAAAGTCGTTGATGGAAAAACCACAGAGTGGCAGTATTTTTATAATGATATTGCTGGTTTTGAGTATGCACCAGGTTCGTTTTATAAATTATCGGTAGAAACGACAGAAGTGGCGAATCCCGCGGCTGATGCTTCAAGTTTATCGTATAAGCTGCTTACTGAAGTGGATAAAAAACAAAGTTATTATGTACCGAATACCATGTTAACTGAAAATAGAAGATGGAATTTAAAGCAGCTAACAGGCTTAGGTGAAGTTAATCCGCTGATGTTAGAGCAACCTGCGAATATTACCATTGCTGGTAACCGTTTATCAGGGTTCTCGGGCTGTAATAATTTCTTTGGGCAAGTACTGCACCTATTTGAAGATGAGCAAGTAAGCAATTCGTTATTAAAGCTAGGACCTATTGGTTCAACCTTAATGGCGTGTGCGGATCCTAATGGTAACGCTGTTGAACAAAAGCTACAGCAAACTCTTGGTGAAGTGAATGCCATTAAAGTGCAGTGGCCGTTCTTAAATATGTATCAGAATGATGAACTAATGATTCAGTTTGTAGCCGAAGATTGGGATTAATTATTGATCTTAATCAAGCCATGTATATTGCTTGTTGAACTAAACACAGAACTTCATTAAAATACTAATACGAATTATTTCTATTAAGGTGTTTTGGCTGTGTCCCAAATTCTCATTGTCGATGATGATGTTCAATTATGTGAGTTATTAACCGAAGTGTTAATAGAAGATGGCTATGAAGTGCATAGCGTGCATTGTGGTGAAAGTGCGCTTAACTATATGCAGGCGAAACCTGTTGATCTGGTTTTGCTTGATGTGATGCTGCCGAATATTAATGGCTTACAAGTTGCGAGACGTATTTGTCAGCGTTTTGCGACGCCAATCCTCATGTTAACGGCGTTAGCTGATGAAACGGCTATGCTAGATTGCTTGCAGGCAGGCGCAGACCAATATATCGCGAAGCCTTATAATGTGGTTGAGCTGCTAACGCGTATTCAAGTAATGCTACGGCGCGTTGGTTTAGAAAAGCAAAGACAGAACTTAGGTAATGAGTTAGGTAATGAAAGTTCTATTTTGACGCAACTATCCCGTTTGGCATTGACTGGCACAGAGGCTGAATTACTTGAATACCTGGTTTCACGACATGAAGTTGTGGTATCTAAAGGTGAACTACAAAAACAAGTATTGAAAAAAGACTTATGCCCATTTGATCGTAACCTCGATATGCACATTAGTAATATTCGTCGTAAAATGGTGCAATCAGGCTTATCTAAATTACACATTAAAACGGTACGTGGTAAAGGTTATAGCTTTTTTGAACATGTAGGTAGTATGGCAGTATGAACCTAATGGATGTAAAAAAGGCGAAGCAATTGTTTTTTTTAGGTGATCGCCAAGGACTGGCGTTTCGTTTATTCAGCTACTTTGCTATTACCCTGGTGCTGATCCTGAGCTTACAAAGTATTGCCGAGATGGCGTTAGTGCGGGTCATGTTACACCTGCCGAGCAACGTTAAAGTTGAAATGTTAGATCTTGCTGAACAAGCGAACAAGTTACTTGATCGTAAAGATGCAGAGGGTAACCTCGATCGCACTCAGCTTGCAGAGTGGGAAAGTGCGCAATCGAGTTACTTGTTTGTCCTTACTGATAATTTTGAAGCGGTGAGTACGCGGGTTATGCATCCGCACTTTAAATTTAAGCTACGCTTTATTCGTCCACTGGACACCATCTTAGAAAATAAAGTCAACAAGCCCGTCATCGCATTACCGCTACGTCCTGGTTATCAGTTAGTGGTTCAGTTTTCCGATAAGCTACATCCTGCACATTATTTCCCTTATTATTTTGCTGCAATTCAATTTGTGATCACCAGTATATTGCTGGCCATATTTTCACTGTTACTTGCTCGAAACTTACAATACCCCTTACACCGCTTACAGGCAGCAAGTCGGAGCCTCGCCGAAGGGGACTTTAGTATTCGCGCCTCTCAGCAAGTCGGAAAGAGTGTCACCGAGTTTAACCAGCTAGCACAAGATCTCGATGATATGGCTGAGCATATTAATACCTTAATCGGCAAACAGAAAAAATTGATCACTGATGTATCACATGAACTGAGAACGCCGCTTGCGAGACACAGTTTGCTTTTACATCTGTTACGTAAACGTTGTCCTGAGGATGTTAGCGGATTACTCGATAAGCTCGACAATGAATCTACAGAAATGAATAATTTGGTCAGCGAGATATTGGAGTTTAGTCGTTTAGGCCATGAGAATGTTTCTGTGAAACTCGTGCCAACACAACTGGAGTCCTTGTGTCAGATCTTGGTCATGCAAATTGAGCTGGATCTTAAACCACAGCAGTCATTAGTTGTAGCGTTGGATAATGGAACCGCGATGGTGCTTGCGGATAACCGCTTATGCCTAAGAGCCATTAAAAATGTGCTAGAGAATGCCATTAAGTATGCGGGTGAGCATGCGCGGATTGAGTTAGCGGTAAGGCAGCAAGCTGAATTTGTGGAAGTGATTATTGCAGATGATGGCGTTGGTATTCCCGCACAGCAATTAGAGCGTGTCTTCGACCCCTTTGTGCGTATTGAGCAAGCAAGGACTAAACAAGCTGGTGGATACGGACTTGGGCTAGCGATTGTAAAGGAGGCGATGGTGATCATGCGTGGCGAAGCCGTTGCGGAACTTAATGTAAATAATGGCGTCACGGTTAAATTACGTTTTTCTATTCCATAATTGGTATTTACGTCTCGGGTTTTACATAGGGTTTATAAAAACGGCTTATTTCATATTGAAACAAGCCGTTTTAGTATGCAGTGGCGAACAATAAAGCACCAATCCATCTATTCTATTCAAGTTTACACAGTACTCAAATGCAAAGAATGTAAATTTCATGCAAATGGTAATGATTATCAATTAGAATCCTGTTCATCAAGTCGACCTACTCAAGTAGGCGTGAAAATTAAATTAATGAAAAAATGAATCGGAGATAACGGAATATGTTTTGTAAAACTCGATTAGCTGTCGTAATTGCGACGGTACTTGCAGCGCCAGGTGCTTACTCTACTGAAACGGTAGAAACAGATGAGCACATGGAAGTTGTCGGTCGTGACTATGGTTTTAAAGTTGATACAAATAGTACTGCAATGCGTGTTGAAGCAACACAGCTTGAAACTCCAGGGCAAGTCACTGTTATTGATGAACAGCTAATTGATGAGCAAAGAGCAAGCACATTAGGTAACGTACTGAAGAATGACTCAAGTATTTCTGCTGGTGGTGTAAGCCGTAACCGTGAATCATTCAAATTACGTGGTTTTGATTTAGAAAGCAGCAGTGGTTTCCTGCGTGATGGTAAGCAACATTGGTCTCATTACCGTCAACCGATTGAACTGCTAGAGCGTGTTGAAGTATTGAAAGGTCCTGCAGGCCTACTTTACGGTAAGTCAGCACCTGGTGGCCTAGTAAATATGGTTGCGAAAAAACCAACTTACGAAACGCAAGTTAATATCAGCCAAGATTTAGGCTCTAACAATGACTCTCGTACGACTGTGGATGTAAGTGGTTCATTAAATGATGCGCAAACATTACGTGCACGTGCTGTTGTATCAAAGCAAAGCTACGATTCATGGCGTACATATGCTGATGGTAGTACACCGTCGACAGAACGTTTCGTTGGTGGTCTATTTGTTGATTACGATTTAAATGACAAAGTAACGCTATCAGTTCATTACGACAAAACTAATGATAACGGTAGTGTTGATTCTGGTGCTTATATTGATCTTGATACAGGTAAACCAGTTGGCGGCGATGAATTAATTTGGGATGCACAGTGGTCAACGATTGAAAATGATGTTGAGAATGCTGGTTTTGATATTGCAGCGCAATTATCTGACAACTGGGATCTTAAAATCGGTTATAACAATCAAGATTTCAGACGTAATGATGTCGAAAGTGGCACTACAGCTGGAAGTTATATTGCTAATGGTAATGGCACTGTAACTTACAAAGGCTTTGACCGCCGTGATCATTGGGTATTTAACACAGCATTCATTGATTTTGTTGGTGAATTCGATGCGCTAGGTATGCAGCATCAAACATTAGTAGGTGCTAACTGGTTAGGTTATTACTATTCAAAAGTGAGTTATAGCGGCAATTCAACCACTGGTACTATTGGCGAGCCACTTGAAAAAGATATTAATTACTCTAAAGCAAGTACCAGTCTAACAGAGCGTGATTCTTACGGTCTTTATGTTCAAGATATGGTAACGGTTAACGACCAATGGCAAGTGCTTGCTGGTTTACGTTTTGATCGTGAAGTTAATGATAAAGATACTTACAACAATCTATTACCGAAGTTAGGTCTGATTTATCATCCGAAATCGAATGGTTCTATCTATGCGACTTACTCTGAAAGTTTTGAGCCAAAAGATGCGATTAATGACACTGATGATATTAATCACGGCATGGAACTAGATCCTGTTAAAGGCAGATTATATGAGCTTGGTTCTAAATGGGAATTAATGGATAACCAACTGTTTGTATCCGGTGCAATCTTCGATATTACTCAAGAGAACATCGTTATCTCTCAAAATACTGGTAATAATCCGGGTAATCTGAACGAAACTGAAACAACACAAGCGGGTAAACAAGTGCATCGTGGTGCAGAATTTAGCGCTATGGGTTATGTAACTGAAGCTGTTTCACTAAGCGGTTCAATGACTTATTTAGATGCAACTATTCATGACGAATTTGACCCTGCTATTGACGGTAACCGTCCTGCTGATGTACCTGAATTCTCCGCAAGTGTTTGGAGCCGTTACTCGTTTGCGAACAACACAGATGTGAACTTAGGTGCTATTTATGTTGGTGAACGTTTCGGTGATGAGAAGAATGAATACAAAAAAGACGCTTACACACGTTTTGATACCGGTATTGCCCACACTATTAATTACGATAAAGACATGGACCTAGTATTACGTTTCAACATTGAAAACTTGTTTGATACAGATTACCTAGCCGGTGGTAGCCAAAGTAAAACTATCATTGGTGAAGGTCGTAACTACATGGCTTCAATCCAATTACGTTACTAAAAATACAGGTGACTATATGCTGAGCGGCTATATTCTAAGTGACTATATGCTAAGTAAATACACGCTCAAGCTAAATAGCTAAACCTTCATAAACAGCAGCAATCGACTCTTGGATCCCTAGATGTCGGTTGTTGCTTTTTGTGGTTTTATTCCTTTTTAAATTTTAACTCGAATGTAGATTAATTATGCTTAAAAATAAAACTTACTCTCTCGTTCTGGTGGCTGCATTAAGTAGTGCTACCTTTAGTCCTTTAGTGTCGGCGAACAGCGCACAAGCAATTGATAGCGCACAAGCTCTGACTCAAAAAATGAATAATACGGCGGCCAGCAGTCAGCATAAAATTGATAACAGTGCAGATCGTACTTTAAGCATGCAAGCAGAAATTGAACGACTACAGGAAGAGGTTGATAACTTAGCTGTATATCGTGATCACCTAGCTAAATTAGTGAACAATCAAAACCAAGAATTAAACTCGTTAGAAGAACAATTACAAGGGATTAAATCCACTCGTCAAGGCATAGTGCCATTGATGTACAAAATGTTAGCGGGTTTAGATGACATCATCAATACCGGCAAGCCAATCAAGAAAGAGCAACGCCTAGCACGATTAGAAAAATTAAATACCATGATGGGTCAGGCTGATGTGAGCGATGCAGAAAAATATCGCCGCATATTAGAAGCGTACCAAATCGAAATTGATTACGGCACTAAGTTAGGTGTGTATCAAAGTGAAGTTATGCTTGCTTCAGCAGCGAGCCCTATTACTGTCGACCTATTACATCTAGGGCGTATTGCTTTTGTGGCGCGTAGTTTAGATAGCCAAACCTATTGGCAGTGGCACGACCAAGGCAAGGAGTGGATCGTCATTACAGAGCAGACTGACGCTATCGACAAAGCCTTTAAAATGGCCAATAAACAAATTGCGCCAAGCTTAATTTCTCTTCCTGTGACAACTGCGCAACGTGTAGGTAATGCCCAATGAAACCGTCTATTGCAATGAATCAGCTATTCCCGATGAACAAAGCCCTTTTCAATAAAGCTAAAGTATTTTTAACGCATGCATTGGTATTAAGTACTCTTGCTATTAGCTCACACTCGCTAGTTGCAAATGCGGCTGTGGCAGAAAACAACACTGCACAGGCGGTAAGTAAACAATTACTTAACGATACTAAACAAGATAACAAAGAGCTTACAAAAGCGTTAAAGCAACGTGAAGCCGGTTTTAAGTTAACTGAGCAACAAATTAAACAGCAACGTAAGGTGCTATTAGCAACGCAGCGCCAACTGCAAAATGAAACTGAAGTGTTAAGCCTGCAGTTTACTGAAAATGAAGAGCAGCTTGCGAAACAAGAAACACGTTTACGTTTAGAAACCGGCAGTTTAGGTGAATTATTTGGTGTTGTACGTCAATCCGCTAAACAACTAAGCAGTGAAGTTAATACTGCTGTCACGGCTATCGACAGCGCGACCTTTGCCCCCGTTATTGCAGATATTGTTGCCGCTAAAACATTACCATCAATGATGCAGTTAACGGGCTTATGGTCAGGGTTAGCAGAACAAATTAAAGCCAGCGGTGAGATTAAAACCGTTAATGTAGCCGTGATTGATGGTGGCGGGCAATTAGCCACTAAACCCGTCGTGCGCTTAGGCAGTATGGGGATTGTTGATGAACAAGGTTATTTAGCTTGGAATGGCGAGAAGCAAACGGCAACAGCTTACCTAAAGCAACCTGAGAATGGTCCTACAGCTGCTAACTTAGCAACGCCTGACACGACTGGAAATATCCTCGTACTTGACCCATCTCGTGGTGTGATGTTAGCGCAATTAGAAAATACGCCAACGTTAAAAGACCGTCTACAAAATGGCGGCACTGTCGGTTATGTGATTATTTCATTACTGATTGTTGGTTTGTTTATCGCGATTGTGCAAGGCCTGAAGTTAGTCTTTATCCGCCGTCAAATTAAACAGCAGCTAGCCGACCCTAGCGTGATAGGTAACAACCCATTAGGGCGTATCTTAAAAGTGTACGTGGACAGTAACGTTAAATCGGCATTGCACCAGAATACTGAAGCGTTAGAGTTACGTTTAATGGAAGTCGTGGTTGATGAACAGCAAGGTTTAGAGAAAGGCCTCTCTATGTTGAAACTACTTGCGGCACTTGCGCCGATGCTCGGTTTGCTTGGTACTGTAACTGGTATGATTGAAACATTCCAAGTGATCACGCAGTTTGGTAATGGCGATCCAAAAGTGATGGCAGGTGGTATTTCAATGGCTCTGATCACGACGGTATTAGGTTTAGTGGCGGCAATGCCATTATTACTGGCGCATAATATGTTAACGACACAAGCGGATAATATTCGCGATACGTTAGAGAAACAGGGCATTAGCTTAGTAGCTGAAGAAGCTGAGAAATTAGCTATTGTCGCCGTTTCAACTACTGAGACTGTTGGTTATGATAAAGCTCAGACTCAGGCTAACACTCTAACTCAACAAGCAGGCTAACGGATGCAGTTTGATCTTACTTTGATAGATTGGTTCGCAAGCGTCAACCATTTCATGACGCAGGGGGGGCCGATACTCTATTGGCTTGCTGCTGTTGTTATGCTGTGCTGGCTTTGTGTTATGGAGCGTTTGTTGTTCTTGTACGGTTATTTTCCGGCACTGCAACGGGCGTTATTAACGCGTTGGGCTGCACGTGAAGAACAGGGCTCATGGCATGCTCAAGCGATTCGTGCGGGTTGGTTATTACAGGCAAAGCAAGCTCTGCAACAGAACCTTAATTTTTTGAAAGTGCTGGTGGCAGTTTGTCCTATGCTGGGGTTGTTAGGTACGGTGACCGGTATGATCAGTGTGTTTGATGTTATGGCAACGTTAGGTAGCAGTGAACCGAAGTTAATGGCAGCGGGGATCTCATTAGCGACGTTGCCAACGATGGCTGGCATGGTAGCAGCGCTAGCGGGTATGTTTGCACATGCGAGGTTGACTAAATCTTGTGACAGACGTTATAGCAGATTAGAAAAATTATTGAGACCTTCTATGAATAAGGAATATGTATGAGATTTAACCGTCGTTCAGCCGCTCGTGAAGATGCGCAAATTGATATGACTTCGATGTTAGATATCGTTTTTATCATGCTGATCTTTTTTATTGTCACGAGTTCATTTGTGCGTGAATCTGGTGTTGAAGTTAACCGTCCTCAGGCAAGCAATGTGGTTAGCCAAGCTGGCGCGGGTATCTTTATTGCGATAACTGCAAACAATGATATTTATATTGATAAACGCATGGTGGATGTCGAGCGTGTTCAAGCCACGTTAGAGCATTTATTACTTTCTCAACCGGATGCTTCTTTAGTGATCCAAGCGGATGAGCATGCCTTTAATGGCACGGTTGTTAAAGTGATGGATGCCGCCAATGGCGCTGGTGTGAATGGTATCGCGTTGGCTGCGGAGAAGTCGTAATGTTACGTTTTTTATTGGCTATCCCGCTGGCTTTTGCCATGACCTTGGGTTTATTTACACTAATGGCATGGATGGTTGATAACGGCCAGGCTGGTAAACCTGAAGAGTCTACTGCGCAAGCGTTTGATATTGTTATGGTCGATCAAGAGCGTGATGTTAACCGTCGCCAACGCGCATTGCCAGAGCAACCTAAAAATGCGCCGCCACCAACAGACAGTGTTCCTGTCGCGAATGCTGAGACTAAATCATTAGCATTACCGGATATGCCTGTACTTGGTATTGATATGGCGGGGATCGGTGTTGAAGTTGGCTTACCTGCGATTGGTGAGTTTAGTGCGAATCAACAAGCGATGCCTTTGTATCGTGTTGAGCCGCGTTACCCATCGAGAGCAATGAAGCAAGGCGCACAAGGTTGGGTGAAGATGTCATTTAATATCGACACACTTGGTCGCCCGATTAATATCAAAGTGATGGATGCAAAACCAAGACGTTTATTTGAAAGGTCGGCAGTAAAAGCGTTAAGAAAATGGAAGTACCAACCCAAATTGGAAGAGGGGAAAGCAATAATGCAAGTCAACCAGACGGTAACCTTGGAGTT
Source organism: Moritella sp. F3 (assembly GCF_015082335.1). Lineage (NCBI taxonomy): Bacteria > Pseudomonadati > Pseudomonadota > Gammaproteobacteria > Alteromonadales > Moritellaceae > Moritella > Moritella sp. F3. Next base: position 226,792 of record NZ_BLRL01000003.1, read on the forward strand.
TAAATTAGAGCGATGATTCATTCTTTAACGATTTATAAAGCGAATGTAAGCAAACTAAAAAGTACCTTGCTGTTCGCTTTCATGTGTTTGTACGCATCATCAGCTTATGCTAACCCGCCTCAGCTAACGCAGTTTATTGCGGGTAAAATTCAAGCGGCACAAGCGCTGCAGCAAGAAGAGCGTTACAGTGATGCCATTGAGTTATTAACAGAGTTAAGCCCTCGTCAAGCATACGATAAAGCCTTTGTGCAACGTGTGTTAGGTATTTTTCATTGGCAGCAAGAAAATACGCAACAAGCGGTGAAATATTTGTCTTTGGCGGTTGAGAGTCAGTTACTACCGACAAAGCAGACTTGGGTGACGCAGCGCATGATTGCGGATATATTGCTGAGTGAGCAGAAGTATAGACGGGCTTTGCCGCATTATTATGTATTAGTTAATGAGTATGTGTTGAGTGATGGTGTGCTCGGTAAGGTCGCTGCAGGCAATGAGAACGGCGCTAAACGTAAGCAAAATAAATCGGATATCAAGGTCACAGAGTTTACAGAACTGTGGTTACGTATCGCGCAAACTCACTATCAGCTCCGTGAGTGGGATCAGGTACTCAGTGCGGTGAGTTCATACGAAAAATTAAATACACAAGGTGATCAGGTTCAAGCGCTAAATTTACAGTTAACCGCGCAATCACAACTGCAACGTTGGCCTGCTGCGATTGATACATTAGACCGTATCATTGCTGTGGAACCGGATAAGTTACTGTGGTGGCAGCAGCTTGCAGGTTTGCAACTACGTGTATCACAACCACAAGCAGCTTTAACCACGTTGATCTTAGCGCAGCGTCAAGGACTTGAATTAAGTACGGCAGAGCGTCGCACTCTAGCGCAGTTGTACGCACAACAAGGTATTCCTGAGCAAGCTGCGCGCGAGTTAGGTCTGTTAGCGCAAGATTCAACTGATAATAATGAGCGAGAAAAGCTATTCGCTGAACAAGCGCAATATTGGCAGATGGCAAAAGAGTGGGATCTCGCGATTAATGCGTGGCGTGATGTCATTCGCTTGGCAAAAAATAATACTGCTGAATATCGCTGGCCGCTGGCACAACTGCTGTTACAGCAGGGTCAATATGAATCAGCACTGCTTGAATTGAATCATCAGCAAATTAAGCAAGATAAAAGCAAGAAAGACCAGGCTGCAATCGAGTTAGCGAAAGTGCGTGCTTATTATAAACTTGAACAATTTGATCGCGCGATCAGCCATGCTAAATTAGCGCAGCATCTTGCTCCCTCTGCAAGTGCGAAAGGTTGGTTGAAGTACTTACAGCAAGTACGTCAAATCAATAGCTAATACTGGGTGCAATAAAAATTGAAGTAATAATTCTATTTATGTCGTTATGTTAGTACTTACGCTGGCATAGCGATTTTATTTAACGCGACGGTTCACGTTTTTCACCTTGTTATATCAATATCGAACATAGCAGTGTTACGACTTTAGTTTGATGCTGTTTTTTAGTGACGCCTTGTTGTCACTACGCCTATTTCATCCCCAAATAACATCTCTCATACTTCTTCTTTTACTCTTCTCATACTGTCGGATAGTCGTTAGCACTTTTGTTTTTATTGTAAGTGTTAGTCTTTGCTACGGATGAATAAGGATTGTTCATCATCCAAATGAAACAAGTCATCGTAAAATTAAATAAGGATATTTATTATGTTGAAGAAGTTACTTCTTGCAATGGCATTGATGAGTGCGAGCACGATTGCTATCGCACAGCTTCAAGTCACAACCGCAAGTTATGATAAAAATGTACTCGGCGTTATTAATGCAACGAATAGTGTTGTTGATATGAACATTAATGAATCTGGGGATCTCGATCTAAATGGGATAGATGTCCAGCTTGTTGACAGTAATTTCATTATACCGTGTTCCTCTAATGCTCAAGTGACTATCGTTGCCGCAGGCTTTGATGAAGAAGTTGATTGTCCGGCATTTGTTACTATCGAGGAAATTGAATAATGAAAAAATTATTACTCGTCATGACACTTGGCGCATTATCGGGCTGTTTTGGCGACTCTGACGATGCTGAAGAGCAGACTTCTCCGGTCATCACTGCTGATTTCTCTACAGAGAAAGACGATCTAAAAGTTACTTTTACTAGTACATCTGCAAGTGTTGATAGCCCGATAGACGGTTATCAGTGGGATTTTGGTGATGATTCGGCAATTAGCTTTGCTGTAAACCCTGTTTATACCTATGCAACGGCTGACACCTACAGCGTGCTACTTACGGTGACGACTGAAGATGGCGGTAACGCAAGTATTACGCATGACGTTACTGTTGCTAAAATCCCCGGTATCCCAACGGCTGATTTTACTTATAACCCAGACGGTTTAACGGTGACGTTTACTGATAACTCGGAAGTTAAAAATGATTCGATTGCTAGTTACAGTTGGGATTTTGGTGATGTAGACCCTGGCAATACATCGGCACTTGCTTCACCATCGCACACTTATTCCGTCTCGGGCGATTATGAGGTTACCTTGGATGTTACGTCTGAACTGGGTAATAAAGCTGCGAGCATGAGTTATCAGGTTACTGTCACGGATAATGTGATTGATCCTGTTAATCCACAGGCTGATTTTAGCTCGGTTGTTAACGACTTAGAAGTCACGTTTACTGATTTAACCAGCGTTGATAATGGCAGTATTAGCAATTACTTATGGGATTTTGGTGATGGCGCATCGTCTGCACTTGCTTCACCTTCACATATTTATGCCGTTGGTGGCACTTATACGGTGAGACTGGATGTAACAGGCAGTGATGGTGCGACAGCAAGTAATAGTAAAGAGGTGACTGCTTATGACCCTGCTATAGAGCCAACAACACCCACTGTGAGTTTTACGTCGGATGCATTAGCTGAGTCACCAAATCTAACGGTTAACTTTACCGCTGACGCTGCAAATGAAACCAGTCCTATTACTACTTATGCATGGGATTTTGATAGCTTAGGCGTATCGAGTTCAGCTAATCCGACGTTTACATTTTATGATGCTGGTATATATACAGTACAGTTAATGGTCACTTCTGAAGAGGGGATTCAAAATAGTTATTCGGATAATGTTGAAGTATTCGCTCCAGCGGACGAGCAGCCTGAGTATATTACTTGTCAGGTTACTTCAACGAGTTCATCTGTCTTCCCAGCTAACCGTGATGAGGAACTAGCTAGTTGCTTTACGAGTGATACGCCTATGGCAGATAAAAAACAAGCTGCTACCTGGTGCGCAGAGCAAGTGGCGACTTATGTTACAGATATGCCTCTTAGACGTGTTCGCCCGACATTAACGGCGAATGTGCAGGAAACGGCTTGCCCATAAATATCTGTCGATGAAAATAGAATGGTAACGCTTGTTGTGACTAAACGTCGTTGCAGCTATAAAATTTAGCCCTGTCGTTGTTCGTTGGAACTCAGCAGGGCTTTTTCGTTTAACCTTTTTAACTTCCTAATAAAGCTAACTTCTTAATAAAGCCAATAACGCCAGTTCAATAATCTGGGTATCATTTAGCTGTTTATATTTGTCTTGTTGTTTTAGCGTTCCCAACATGTTTTTGTGGGTTTTACTGAGTTTAAGATAATGGCTATTAGCATCTAACGCCGTTAAATTTTGTGTTTGTAGTGATTCAGTGATAACGCGTAAATAAGCTGGGCGTAGGTGAGTGCTTAATATTTCCAAGTACGCGCTTGGCTCAATGTCTTGGAATTCTGTTACCGCAATTTGTACATCTATCGACACGTTATTGTCGATAAAGATCTCATCGAGCTGTTTAGTGGCTATATCAGCAGTGACTTTACGGCTGAGTTTACGCGCCTCGTCATTAGAGATCGCCGATGTTGTTGAAGCCTGAGTTGAATGTGTCACGTCATCTGTACCTTTGAATGTTGTATTACTATTATTTTTAATAGGATATTTAATCGTTTAATCGTTTAATCTAAATGGCTAAGTATAAATAGTTTATTTGTTTCTGAACGGTTGAGTCAGCATATGCTGTATTTTGCATTCTTTCGCAGCACGAAAATACGGTAAACCGATCTGCATGTTCTGGTGTCCCAATTGCGGTTGCACTTGGTAACTGTTAAATAAACGATCCCACCATGGTAAGCAAAAACCGAAATTATGATTGGTTTCACGGCCATTAATAGAATGGTGTACCCGGTGCATATCAGGAGTCACTAATAGGTAACGTAGGTAATGGTCGATCTTAATTGATAATTTAATATTGCTGTGATTAAACATGGCAGTCAGATTCAATAACATTTCAAATAATACGACGGCAATGACAGGGACACCCAATGCAATAATAACGGCAATTTTTATCAACATGGATAACAAAATTTCGATAGGATGAAAACGGATCGCGGTGGTGAGATCGATATCAAGATCGCTGTGATGCATACGGTGTAAGCGCCATAGCATAGGCACTTTATGAAATAGGCGGTGTTGAAAATAAATGGCAGCATCAAGCAGTATAATCGCTAAAATAGCGATGAACGAACTTGTTATTAGGTCTGCGTCAGCCATTAAGGAGACTAATCCCCATTGTTGCTGCTGGACATACAAAGCGGCATCGATAGCTAAAAATGGCATCAGTAGTTTTAGCGTGAGGTTATTCAACATTACCATCGCAATATTGTTGCCCCAACGCTGGAGTTTTGACACTGTTAGCGCGCGTTTCGGTTGATAGTGCTCCCACAGGGCTAATAATATAAACAAACCGATAAATGCACTCAGTCGCAGTGCATTGCTGTTAATGATAAACCAGTCGCTCATAGCCTCTCCTGATAGGTCTTTGTCGTCAAAGATGTATTAAGGCATTATTGTGCGTTATTGCCAAGCAAAGTGCACTTAATCTTTATTGCTGCAATAGACATATATCAATTACAGCCTGCTTATGCCTCGTTACTATGGCTGTCATATTATGATTGTTTCTTATTTTGAGGCTTTATGCACACTATTCCTGATTTTATGACTGCGCAACATCGCCATTGTGATGATGCTTTTATTGCTGCTGAATCATCTGTTTCTGCAAGTAAATGGGCTGAGGCTGATAGCCAGTGGACGATATTTACCGCTGACCTTGAAACGCACTTACAACAAGAAGAAACGATTTTATTCCCAGCGTTTGAAGAAGCGACAGGGATGACGATGGGGCCAACGCAAGTAATGCGTGCTGAACATGCACAAATGCGTCAATTGGTGGCTGAAATGACACAACAATTGTCTGCGCAGAGTAAAGCACAATTCTTGGGGTTATCAGAAACCTTAATGATCTTAATGCAGCAACATAATATGAAAGAAGAGCAAATGTTATACCCAATGACACAAGCGCATTTACCGGATGCTGATGCGGTATTACTACAAGTAAAAGCGTACTCATAATGGCGATAACCTTACTACCAACTAATGTACTACCAACTGACGTAGAATCAATTGGCGTACCATCAACTCAAATACCACCGACTAAACTGCAAGTCATTAAGCTTGATGTCAGTGAGTTCCCCATGCCTGAACCAATGCGTCAGGTATTACAGGCGTTAGCGGAATTATCCCCTGGTCAGTGTTTGATTATCTATCACCGTAAAAACCCTGTGCCGTTATATCCCAAGTTAGTTGAGTTAGGATTTGTTTACCGCGTGGATATTGATTATGGTTTTAGCCAATCATCCGCCCTTGTTAGTCATCAAGGTTATGATAATGGCAGTTGTGAAGATTTAGCCGTTATCATTAAAGTTGCTTTCAAAGCGGATGCATCGGCATTAGCCGCATTTTCTGAGCTGGAATTAGAATGAATCTTGCGGGATTAGATTTTGATAACATACCGTCATTTTCAGTGCCGATGCGGTTCTTTTTTGTCGCACCAGTGTTTGCATTCATTAGCGCGTTGATTATTGCTGTCGCTGGCGAGTCAATGTGGCTGACCCGCTGGCATCCTGCCACTCTCGCTGTTACCCATGCTATCGTGCTGGGTGTGATTTCTATGATCATGTGTGGGTCTATTTTACAGTTACTACCAGTGCTGGCTGGCAAGTCTTTACCTAAGGTTAAACTTATTTCAACGCTGACGGTGAGCTTGATGACTGTGGGCACATTGTCGTTAATTCGCGCATTTTTAGCGAATATGTTGGTGTTAGGTTTGGACTCAAGCAATAGCAATTTCTTTTTTGCTGTTTCAGGTATCTCATTTACCCTTGGTTTGGGTGGTTTCATCTGCGCAATATTATGGTTGATTAGACAACGAAGTCAGGCCTGTGTATCAATCAATACGATGCGCTTAGGTTTTATTGCTATGCTGGTGGTTGGCATTATTGCCAGTTTACTCTTAGCTGGTTATTTATTCGCTAGCCAATTTAATATCACCAAGCAACTGACAGATAGCCATGCGAGCTGGGGACTAATTGGTTGGATCAGCTTAATCATTATTGGTGTGAGCTTTCAAGTACTGCCGATGTTTCATGTTGCGCCTGCTTTCCCCAGCTGGTGTTCGCGTTATCTCCCTGGATTTTTGTTCATTACATTACTCATTTATACGTTAATGACCTTGGTTATAACCCAATCTGCTGTTATCGATAGCGTTGTCATGGAGTCAATTGTTGATAGTGCGGTGTGGCAATTAATACAGACGATTAGCATTGCTTTATTGCAGCTTAGTTTGATGGTATATGCAGTCACGGCTATGTATTGTTTATATCGACGTAAGCGGAAAATTAATGATGCCAGTGTGACTTGTTGGTTTATTGCCCTAACGTGCTTATTTCTTTGCTGTGCGATGAGTTTTGTTATGAGCTTAATGAGCAATTCACAGGCGAGTGTTGAGGCTGGGCTACTGAGTTTTGGTTGGTCACCGTTAACACTCGCATCGGTATTTATCTATGGTTGGATATTAAGTGTGATCATGGCGATGATCATCAAGATTGTGCCTTTTTTGGCATATTTACATCTACAACGTCAATGCGGTTTTCATCTGCAAGCATTTGCGTTATTGCCTAATATGCACGAGCTATTAAGTAAATCGCGAATGCAGTATTTACTATATTGTCATGTATTTAGTTTATTTGCTTTGATTATCACTTTGTATAACCCTGAATATTACTGGTTGTTATCATCAGCAATAGTGGGGCAGTTTGGTTATTTGTTGGTGTTGATGGCTAAGGTGAGTAGTCGTTATCATCATATAGCTAAGGCTATCGATGAGGCATTATTAACTTAGTATGTTAGATATGAGTGCATTCAGTAAATACTAAATGCACTCGCTAACTAACATCGCTAACTTGTAATAGGCTTAAGTCATAATTGTACTTAAGCCGTAACCGTACTAAAGAGGTAACTTAACTTAAGAAGTAAAAAGTACCCAAGTATAACCAATAAACATAATCAAGAGTACAGCACCAGAAAGGCGACCGAAACGGTAGTTAAGTTTACTGTCTGCAGCGATTAGCGCATCTGTTTGTTGTTCAGGCTTCAAACCTGAGCGGCGTTTATTTACTGCAAAATAAGTCATCGTAAACGAGATAACCATGAATGCGGTCATGATTGAAAGCATTGGTATATCACGTGTTAATACTTCCGCTGGTAGTTGTAGACCATCACCAATCAAACCAGGGAACGCCAGTACACCTAATAAGTTAAAGGTGTTTGAGCCAATCACAGTTGCAAATGCAATTTCAGGCATGCCACGACGAACACCAGCAATAGCTGCGGCTAATTCAGGCAAACTAGTACCAAATGCAACAATCGTTAGACCAATCAATAAGTCGCTTACGCCCATTGCTTTAGCAAGTTGTACGCTACCCCAAACCATAATTTGTGAGCTGATTAATAGCATGATAAGCATCGCGATAGTTTCAACTAATGCACGTGTTTGGCTTACGTCTAAAAATTCAAGTTCGTTTTCAACATCATCTGCAGACGATGATTTCGCAAGGTATACACAGTAAAGTGCCAATAATAGAATAAGTACAAGACTATCCCACATGGTAATAGAGCCATTCGACATTAATGCGATAGTTGCAATGAGTGCCACAACTAAAATAGGTAATTCACGTTTGATAAAACGTACTTGAATCACCAGCGGCATAAACAAGGCGCAAAGCGCTAATACTAAACCACAGTTGATAATGTTAGAACCGATAGCATTACCGACAGCAAGGCCTTCTGCGCCATTAAATGAGGCTATAGCACTAACGACTAATTCTGGGAATGAAGTACCAAAGGCAATGACGGTCATACCAATAAACATGACAGACACACCAAACTGTTTGGCTAATGTTGATGACACTAAGATAAGACGGTCAGCACTGACTGTAAGTAGGATAAAACCAACTAATACAGCGATGATAGGTAATAATAAAGACATAGGATTCTCGTACGAGGGCATTTAGACATAAACAAGCGACACCCTGCCCTCGAAAGTAGGTGGTTACTTGTTCAAGTCTCATCAAACCTAGTATCGGATTCTTAATCTCGAATTAGGTTGAATACACCATGACCTGTGGGTCAGTTATGTTGATGTACTCCTTCACATGCGTGAAGCGACTACTCCCTCGAATAGATTGGCGCATTATAAGATAGAATCGGGTTAACGCAAGCAGAATATGCCATTTAATTACACATTAATTTTAATTGTATTTTCCAAACCGTTTATCGTTAGATGTCATGCGCTAAGATCTAAGCGCTAGATTAATTTGCACAACCGCATGATCAGTACTTTCACTATCACGCGCATAGATAGGATTAATCAGATGACGGTCATAGGTGTGATAGTCACTGACTTCATAGAGGCTACGCTGATATTCAGCATTAAACTCACACGACAGTAAAATATAATCTAACACAGACCCTTTATTGAAAAAGTAATGTGTCGGCGGGCGAGGCGCTGGGGTACTACTTGCTGTTACTCCATTTGCTGCATGCTGATATAAATGCCAGCTATCTTGTAGACTAAATTGCTTAACAATGTCTTGTGCTTGTGGGTCTGAATTAAAGCGTAAAGTGTCCATGGTTAAATGAGACAGCACACCGTCGCGATCATTATCGAGTCGATCATTAAAATCGCCCATTAACATCATTGGATTGTTTGTTGCGAGTCGACGTTGAATCATTTTTTGGAATAGTAATGCTGCCTCTGAACCACGCTGTATCGATGAACCCCAAGTGCCGCACATTTGTTTAGTAAAAGCATTTAGTACGGCTTTGGTTGTTGCTAGTTCGGTATCATCACTTTCTAACATTGGCCGTTTAGATTTGAAATGCACGACATAACAATCTGTAGTGCCTAAGTGCGGTAGTTCAATACTGGCGCGTAGTGGCTTACGGCTAAATTGATATTCAGATGACAATCCCATATCCACTGCGAGTTCACTATCTGGTATGACAGCTGTGATGTCGGTTATTGGGTAACGTGATGCCAGAGCTACGACTGGACTACGAAAGATATAGTCTTCAATGACATCGGCGCTATCGACAACAGCGAAATACGGATAATCACATTCTGCTGCTAGTGTTTTTAATGAATCAGGGCTAAACACTTCTTGAAAGCCGATCACATCAGGTTGATGTTCAGCAAGGTAATCACGTATCCATTTCTGCTTTTTCTGCCATTGTTGCTCATCATAGATACGATCAAAGTCATAACAAGCATAAGGAGGTTCGATGTAATTGAACAAATTAAAGGTGGCAATTTTTAGCATAGGTAAGGAATACCAGAATATAGGAAAACAACTGTTATGGTTATAACAAGCTTAGCAGGATGGGGCAAGTAAGTATTTACAATACCTCAGGTGCCTGAGGTATTCTATTTGATATAGAAGTTAATACGAGAGTGCACCACGAGTGATCGTTGTCTCGCCAGTCGCAGGGTAGTAATGTAATTGCCAATTAACAGCGCCTTTACTACGGTCATCGGCGATATAATTATAATAACAATAAGTCCTCGGGTTGCTCATCTCACTGCCTGCATACCAATAAACAATACTTGTATCATCATCATAACCACCTGAGTTATTATGACCTTCTAGTTTAAAGTCATTATGACTTAATAATCCAGTCCACATTTCTTCACAATAATCACCTTGTAATTTTGTTCCATTACTAATATCTGATTGTGCAAGTGGATAACCAGTAGTGCTGGAATCTATGTCACCATCGCCAAAGCAAGCGAGATCTTGTACTGCACCACTCTTACCATTCGTTAACCAGCAGCTATGATATAACTTTACAGCAGAATCAAACGCCGCGAATGAACTTTTTGCCGTTGCATCATGGGCATCTTGACCTATGTCTAGGAATTTAGGTAACGCTGTTACTGATAGCACTCCTAGCACAATTATGACGATGACGAGCTCTATTAAGGTGAAACCACCATTTTTTGTTTTCATTGTATAATTTCCGACTGTTCAATTATCGGTATGTTAATAGCATGCAGGGTGATTTACCATCAAATATTGAGTAATTAGTTGTTTATATGGTTTAAATGAAAACATTAAGTTCATTGTTAGTGCATACGTTGTCTTTTGGTATTGTAATATAATGTAATTTATTCTTCTCGTTATTGTTTTACTTTATGTGTTTGTTAGACTCCGCGCCTTATTGGTCTTTAGAGGTAGTATGATGAACAACAACAGGCATTTCACTGTGGCAATGACGGCACTTATTAGCAGCTCGTTTTCTGTATCCGCGAATGATCATCTATTGACCTCTACAGATTTAGGACCGAACAACAGTAACGTGAAACATATTGTCGGTATTGAACAGACGCAGGTGGCCTCTACAGCGTTAACTGCTGATGAAAGTGAATTACTCAGTGCTGAAGAATACGATCGATACGAACGTAACTTTCCGATTTGGGCACAAGAAGCTATCGATTTAGGATATGAACTCCCCAAGCCATATGGTTTTAGCATGACCTACATGAAAATGGAACAGCCATTGATTGTGGATTCTGTGGCCTTTAGTGGGTTGGGGTTTATCGATGATCTTGTCAGCATTGGAACATCAACTGCACAACAAGAATCTGAAACATTAACCTTTCGTGGTGACGTTTGGGTATTACCATTTTTAAATGTCTATGGCATTCTCGGATATACCCAAGGTAGTAGTACTGCGCAAGTTAGCCCCGTAGTCCATTTTCCATGGTGGTTGGGGGGAGATAAAGATTATGGGCCAGTGCCTTTTGAATTGAATTTTAAAGGCATTACCTATGGCGCAGGTACGACGATTGTCGGTGGTATTGATAATTGGTTTGCGTTACTCGACGTCAATTACACCAATACCGCATTAGATATTCTCGATGGGGAAATCAGTTCTATTGTGGTGTCGCCACGTGTAGGCTATCGCTGGAAGTTCAAAGGCCACGATATGCAGTTATGGACTGGTGCTATGTATCAGAATGTAGAACAAACATTTGAGGGTAACCTAAAGGATATCGGTATTTCTAGCAAATATGTGCCGGCTCTTGGTGATGGTAAGTTTAAAGTAGAGCAACACCTTGAAGATAAGTGGAATACCTTAATCGGTGGGCAAGCGCAAATAACCAATAATGTAGATCTGCTTATGGAAGCGGGTGTTGGTACTCGCCGTAGTATGATGGTTAGCTTAGGATACCGCTTCTAATATGATGTCATTAGCTAAAGTTGTTATTTTTTCGTTTGGTGCAATGTTGTTAACCGCTTGCAGCCAAGATTGGCAAGTTCGTGCATTACCTACAGATGCAGCTGTCGCTGAAGCATTAACGGCCCTGCCTGATAAGAGTGTACTTGCAAGCACCGAGTTGAATGGTTATTCAAGCCTAGACATGCCTGGAGATGTCAGGCCTTGCTGCGCATTTGGTAATGCCCAAAAAGTCAAAGTAGGCACAGTACAAGTGCCATTCTTTCGTTATGCTAATACACTTGATGCGGATGATATTGGCGCTCATGCCTTTGACGCTGGTTCATTTAGTTATGTAAAAGTATCGCCAGACGGTAGCAGCAGTGGTGAAAACAATGGTCAAATTTATACACTGCTTGGTGGTTTCATTGATTTAGCCCATGTACGCGATACCGCTGATAACACGATTATTTTGTTTTATAAAATTTATAAACAATTAGGTAAAGAAGCAAAAATTGAGTTACCGCCTGAAATAGGCCCCCGTTACATCGAATTAAAAGCCTTTGATATAGAGCGTCTTGATCCATTACAGCGCTGGAACTTAGCAGCTGATATAGCGGCAAGATTAGGTTACTTAATGGCAGAGTCACATGAAATAGCACAATGGCACGGCTATCGTAGCTGGGCGCTTTGGTCTGAAGAGGTATCAGCTTATTCACCGGAAGATATCTACTCAAATATGCTTGGTGCTAAGATCGCAGTGGCATTAATCAGTAATAACTTAGCCATGAACAAAACCTTGTTTAATCAGCACATGAGTGGCTGGTTAACCGCGGCAATCAATCAACTTGACCCTGTGACTGCCGAGCAAACGAACGCGCTGTTTGATGTGATTGACGGCGATTGGTGGGATTCAAATGAGCCACTACCAAATAAATTTATGTTGTTAAAACGTCACTATGCCTTGGGTGATGTTCAGTCGCCGTATTTAGTGGATAAACAAACTGCCCAAGCGCATGATCATTGGCCTTTACTTGCGCCACTCTATTTACAAGAAAAGCAACAAGATCATCAAGCTAAACAGTTATCCCTGCTACGCTACAGCCATGGCGTGGATATAGATGAAGTAGCCAAGCTATGGTTATTTATTGATGATAAGTTTAAAGTTAACTTTAGTCATATCCCAGCAGAATTGTGGTCGAACGGTTTTACCAGTGCGCAATTTTTAGCCTTGTCAGCTTATAACAAGATTGAAGATGACAAGCAGCTAAAAGCGAAGCGCGAGGGTGATCTATAATGATGCTTAATCGAACCAAACTGCATCGAACCAAGCTATATCGAACACACCTACTGCTCACGAGTTCATTGCTGTTGATGACTGGCCAAAGTGCTTTTGCGGAGACTCGTTCTCAAACTGATGACACTCTTTATGTAAATAGCAGTACTTATGTAGATAGCAGTAATAATCTCGACAACAGTAACAAGGTAGATGAAAGCGCTCACGTTAAGCAGGGCGGTTGGATTGATGGTCTGTTGGAGAACCTCGGCGCGGATGGCGAGTATAACCAAGATAAGGTGATTGATTTTAGCGTATTACCTGGGCCTTTTTATAACCCTGAAATGTCATTTGGTGTCGGTGTTTCGGCAATTGGGCTCTATCAGGTAGATAAAGAGGACCAGGTGAGCCAGTTATCGACATTAATTATTAATGGCTTTGCTTCTGCCAATGGTGCGCTGGGGATTGCTGTCGCTAACAAAACCTTTTTACAGCAAGATACGTTACGGTTTTATGTTGATGCCGTTATAGCTGATGCGCCTGAAGTATATTATGGCCGCGGTTATGATGAAAATAGACAAGATGACAATAAAGTCACATTTGATAATCAGCAATTATCACTAGCGCCTTCGTTACGAAAACGTATTTCTGCGCAAAGCTTTATTGGTATTGGGATGGATTTTAACTATAGCTCAGCCAATGATATCGACAACTTGGAATCGACTGTTGATAGCAGTATGTTGTTGGAAAGCAGTCGTAGTGTTGGGGCTAGCTTATTAATCAATTACGATAGCCGTGATAGCGTACTTAGCCCTCGCTCTGGGCGTCTTGTCGAGCTTGATTCAAAGTGGTATCGCCAAGAGTTTGGTAGCCAAAGTGACTTTAATGTTCAATCGTTATTATACAGCGAATACCTGAGTATTGGTGAGAGTGGGGATGTATTAGCATGGCAAGTTCATGGTCGTTTTACGCAGGGAGATGTACCTTGGGATCAACTTTCAGCGCTTGGTGGAGGTGGCTTATTACGTGGTTATAATTCGGGGCGTTATCGCGATGAGCAAATGTTATTGGCACAAGTTGAATACCGTTTAAACTTACCGGGTCGTCATGGCATGGTATTTTGGGGCGGTGCTGGTGGACTTGCCGATAACATTGATAAGTTATCAACTGATGAACTACTGCCTACGGCGGGTGTAGGTTATCGATTTGAAGTTAAGCCTAAAGTTAATCTACGCTTAGACATGGGATTTGGGAATGGTGATTCCGGGTTCTATTTTAATGTGAATGAAGCGTTTTAAGCCTATTTATTGAAGCCTAGCGTTTATAGGTATGATCATATGTGAAATATAACAAGCTTATATATGAAACATGTGATTATTATCACTTTATAGGCAAGCCTGCTGCTTTATCATTGTTTTTTAATATTTACCGCCATTTTTAATACTGATATTTATAATGACGGTTCTCTCCGGTTTTAAGGAATATGCTATGACTACTGCAAACGTTTTTCACCTTGGTATCAATAAATCAGACTTACAAGGTGCCGAATTGGCTATCATTCCAGGTGATCCCGCGCGTGTCGAAAAGATCGCACAGCAAATGGAAAACCCAAAATTTTTAGCAAGTCATCGAGAATACACGGTTTATTTAGCCGATTTAGAAGGTAAGAAAGTGGTTGTGTGTTCAACTGGTATCGGCGGTCCATCGACTTCGATTGCTGTTGAAGAGCTTGCGCAACTTGGTGTGAATACATTTTTAAGAGTTGGCACAACGGGTGCAATTCAAGAACATATTAATGTTGGCGATATGATTGTAACAACAGCGTCGGTGCGTCTTGACGGTGCAAGCTCTCATTTTGCGCCGATGGAATACCCTGCAGTAGCAGATTTTGCTGTTGCGACTGAGATGAAAGCGGCTGTTGATGCTGAAGGTATCAAGGTACATATGGGGGTTACTGCATCGAGTGATACGTTCTACCCAGGTCAAGAACGCTACGATACATTCTCGGGTCGTGTAACACGTCGTTTCCAAGGTTCTATGCAAGAATGGCAAGACATGGGCGTACTTAACTTTGAAATGGAATCTGCAACACTTTTTACTATGTGTGCAAGCCAAGGCCTTAAAGCAGGTTGTGTTGCTGGTGTTATTATTAACCGTACACAAAAAGAGATCCCTGATGAAGCAGCAATGAAACTTGTTGAAACAAGATCGATTAAAGTTGTTGTTGATGCAGCTCGCCGTATGTTAATTGCTTAATCTGAACATGGTGTAAGAACTTAATTATTGATATATAAAGGTATTATAAAAAACTTTATAAATAATTAAGCAAAATATTTCGTTTGGAATAATTAAATTTCAAACGAAATATTACCCCCTCCTATTATCACGTACTATTTCATCATCAAATCAATTAAGGATTTACGATGAAAAAGCTACTTATTATGATCACTGCATTTTTTACTCTTAACGTATCAGCTATTACGACTGCAGACGCTGCAGTAGGTTGCAAACGTGCTGGTGGCGTTCAATGTCAAGAGCATGGCCGTGTCGGTAAGCCTGGCCAAGTGGTTAGAGCACCAGCTAAAGTAATCAGAACACCGAACTATCGAGCGCCTATTTATCGTGGTCGACCTGTTGTTATCGTAAATGGCTACCAACGTCCATCTTGGTATCAAAATCCACTATTAATGGCAATTGGTGCTGCGATTATTATTGATGCTGTTAGTGGCGAGCCGAAAACTGAATCGGGCCAAAACGTAGTGATATTAGGTGAAGGCGACGAGCTATCTAAAGTATATGAAAAAGATGATACTGTTTATCTTGTCATGAAGTCGTAATGGGGACATCAGATAATTAAACCTGAGTGATGAGCGAAGCATTTATAAATAACGATAAAAGCCAGTCTGCCTATGCAGTGCTGGCTTTTTGTTTTAATAACAACCCGTAAATAGCTATTGTTTAATTACTACAAGCAAAGTATACGGCTTTGTCGCCAGCAGACCATTGCGGGTATTTAAACATAATATCAGTAAATAATGTTGAGCTAGTATGGCGGTTTAACCAAGCGCGTAATTTAGGGTAGGGAGATTGTTCGAACCACGTCTTATCCACACTGGCAAATTGACGAATAAAGGGAAAAATAGCGATGTCTGCGAGACTCACATCGTCACTAATCAGGTTATTGTGTAACCTGAGTAACAATTCAAGCTGAGTTAGAAAGTGGCTGCCTTGCTCACGATATTGCGCTTCAGTACATTCTGGGTGGCGATCGGCGTATTTATATTTATCTAAAATAGCTTTGAATTCGTTATCATTTTCGTCGATCAGTGAGCTTATCTGCTTTTGTAAATGGGGTTGATTTTGGCGTAGCCAATCATGGCGATCGTTTTGTGCCAATGCCCACTGCATAATGTCGCGACTTTCATCAATGATCTGTTTATCTTGAGTGACTAAAACCGGCACCGTGCCTTTAGGTGAATAAGCTAACAAGCTCATTGGTTTATCTTTTAATACCACTTCTCTTAATTCAACTTCCACTTGGCTATAACAAACCGCGAGTCGTGCTCTCATTGCGTATGGGCAACGTCGAAACGAATAAAAAATAGCAGGGCGAGTAGGTCGCATTAATAGACTCCAGCATGAAAATTTAAGATATAGAGATTAAACTATCGAACTTTGTTTTACTGTATCAAATCGGCGCAATATATACATTAAAATGATGATATTATTAGTCTTGTATATACAGTAGGTATGTTAGTATCCATTCGAGTTAACTGCACAAGTTTAAGGTATTGGATTTTAATGAATGAAAAAATGGGCTTTTCATTACTGGAATTAACATTTGTTATTGTGGTTCTTTCAGTTCTAGCCATGTTTGCTATCCCCGAGTACACCAAAACGCACCGTGAAGCGAAAGTCGCTGTACTAACCGATCTACGCGGTAAATTAGTCAATGCCGTGGACACCTTGAAAACAGCTTCAAACATCGAATCACGTAAACAGACTATTAACGGTAAAACATATGTTCAATATGACGTCAGACAATCCTATCTGGTATCAGGTAAGCTGTTAGACCCGACTGAAATCTGTCATATATTAGGGCTAACCTCTGGCCCCCTTGTTGAAGGTGACATTATTACTTCAAGTGATGGCATGTATACTTGTAAAAATGTCAGCCCTAAACAGAGCTGGATTAGAATGAATCGACTTGAATCGACAGATTGCGCATTATCATATACAGCCCATTATAATAATGAGTCTATCGCGAATGTTGAGATTAAATTGACAGGTGACTGTTTAGAGTGAATTGGCACTTAATTTACGCTGATTATTTATACACCTGTTAACATCGAATTAACGCTTCCCACTTTCAGAACTTTCGTTATTTTCTTTCATTCGAAAGTGAGTGTCCGTTTAATTAGACATAAATTTTTAGTTGAGTGCCTATTTGTGGGTATTTGCTAAACATATTGCTGAAACCATTTTAAATTTCAGTCATTTTGAGTGATAATGCCGCGCCTAGTCCGTTATCTATCCATAACATGAACCGACTAGCGCTAAATGTTCTAATCTTTTCGATCAAATCTTTAGGAAATAAAACCATGGTAAAACCAGAGAATAACAGTATTGTCATTTTTGGTGCTTCGGGTGATTTAACAAAACGAAAGTTACTTCCCGCGCTTTTCCACCTTTATGTCAATGAACTGTTACCTGAAGATTTCTCTATTTTGGGTGCGAGTAAAACAGCATACACGGACGACTCATTCCGTGAAAAAGTAACTAATGATTTAATCCAAAGTGAAGGCATTACTCAGCAACAAGCTGAAGCGTTTAGTAAACATTTGTACTATATCTCGATGGATATGACAGATGCAGATAGCTACGTTGCGTTTAAAGAGCGTTTAGAAACATTATCTGTAACGCACAATACAGTGGGTAATGCTATTTATTATATGGCAACACCACCAAGCTTATACGCAGCAATTTCTGCGAACCTAGCTAAACATAAATTGAATAAAGATCGTAATGGCTGGAAACGTTTGATCGTTGAGAAGCCATTTGGTTATGACCTTGCGTCTGCAAACGAATTAGATGAGCATTTACATACTTGTTTCCGCGAGCGCCAGGTATACCGTATTGATCATTACTTAGGTAAAGAAACAGTACAGAACCTATTAGTATATCGTTTCTCTAATGGTTTATTCGAACCATTGTGGAACCGTAGTTTCATCGACTATGTTGAAATTACAGCAGCTGAAAGCTTAGGCGTTGAAGAACGTGGTGGTTATTATGACCATTCTGGCGCAGTACGTGACATGTTACAGAATCACTTATTACAAGTACTAGCACTAGTTGCGATGGAGCCACCTGCAGTTATCAATGCAGATGCGATGCGTAATGAAGTGGTTAAAGTGATCCAAAGCTTACGTCCGCTTGAAGAACAAGATCTACGTGATAATCTCGTCTTAGGCCAATACACGAAAAGTGTTGTTAATGGCGAAGAGATGCCTGGTTACCGTAGTGAAAAAGACGTTGATGAAGATTCACGCACGCCGACATATGTGGGCATGAAGATGATGATCGACAACTGGCGTTGGAACGGCGTTCCTTTTTATGTGCGTACGGGTAAACGTATGCCAGAACGTTTGACTGAGATTGTGGTTCACTTTAAGAAGACACCACATCCAATCTTTGGTCAGAACGCGCCAGAAAATAAATTGATCTTGCGTATTCAGCCAAACGAATCAATTCAAATGGACTTTGGTTTGAAAAAACCGGGGGCAGGCTTCACTGCTCAGCAAGTATCAATGAGCTTTGACTATAATAGTTTAGAAGAAAATAACCTATTAACAGCTTATGAGCGTTTATTACTTGATTGCATGAAAGGCGACGCAACACTCTTTGCTCGTTCTGATGCAGTTAAAGCATGTTGGGAATTTGTGCAGCCAATCTTAGACTATAAAAAAGAAGCAAAATCTTTATTTGGTTATAAGTGTGGTAGCTGGGGACCGAACAAAGCAGATGAAATGCTTGAGAAAGATGGGCGTGAATGGCGCTTTTCGAGTGAAGAAGTGATTAACTAAGTTAATCTTAGTTCATTACTGGCTGAGCCAGTCGCTAAGTAATAAACAGTAGCCTGTCTCAGCATTAATCGTAGCAACTAACAGTAGCGTGAGAATATGATGGATTATCGTACTTTTGAAAAACCTGAACAGGTTGTTGAGTCATTGGCTCATTCACTTGTTGAATATAGCAAGCAAGATCAGCCTGTACATATTTCGTTATCAGGCGGCAGTACACCAAAGCTTTTATTTAAAGTGTTAGCACAAGCGCCATTTGCAACAAGCATTACATGGACTAACTTACATTTTTGGTGGGGCGATGAACGCTGTGTGGCACCTGATGATGCCGAAAGTAATTTTGGTGAAGCACAAGCGTTACTATTTTCGAAGGTGGCATTGCCGACAGAGAATATTCACCGTATTTTAGGTGAAGATGCACCTGAGCAAGAAGTTATTCGTTTTGCGCAAGAGATGCAAACCGTTATTCCTGCACATAATGGCTTACCATGTTTTGATTGGATCCTACTTGGCATGGGGGGCGATGGTCATACTGCATCATTATTCCCTGGCCAAACTGATTATAACGATGAAAACATCGCTATCATTGCTCAACATCCAGAATCAGGGCAATACCGTATTTCTAAAACGGCGCGCCTGTTAGCGAATGCAAAACGCATTAGCTATTTAGTGCTGGGTGCTGGTAAAGCTGAAGTAATTAAGCAGATCCACGATAATGACGATGCTGCTCTTGCTTATCCCGCTGCACAAGTTAAAGCAAATCAAGGTAGCACTGAGTGGATCCTGGATGCAGCAGCAGCAAGATTAATTAATAGTTAAGATAGAGACTAAACGGTTTCATTTCATTTTCTTAGTACCGAAGACCTGTTAGTTCACGCTAATAGGTCTTTTTTTGTTCACTTGTCTGTTTTTTATACCAACGATAAAAAATCCTCCCTCATTAAATTAATTTAACAACCCTATACGGCGACAATTGTGAATTCAGCTAATATTAGTTCGAGTCATGTGTTGATCGTCTCTTAAACAGCTGTTTTGACACCTTATCAGCGACCTTTTATTGCCATTCTTTGTTTTTATATTGTTAATAAAGTGTTTTAAACTGATTTAAAGGTTGAAAGTAGCCAATTATGGTTATTTATGTGACTTGGTTCTAATATATATATGTGTGATTTATAAGTGTTATGTGTCATATTATGTCGAGTCTAACGAGAAGGTGAGTAAACACCTTAATAGCATTAAACATAATTATTTTTAATTATTCTTTAATTTATAGAATTTGATAATACTGACATATCTTCATCCTAATTCGGTGTAATGGACTAGCGTTGTATTGTATTGAGCGACCGTTTTATAGATGAATATGTAGGTATAAGGAAAAACATGAACAATACACAAGATTCGTTTTTATCTAGTTTCTTTAAACTAGAATCAGCAGGCGGCATTATCTTAATGTTCTCGGCTGTATTAGCTATGGTTTTAGCTAATAGCCCTTTACAAGGACTCTATGCTCTATTTTTAGATACCCCAGTTGAAATAAAACTTGGCGGTTTAGAAATTGCGAAACCATTATTACTTTGGATTAATGATGGTTTAATGGCTGTATTCTTCTTTTTAGTTGGACTTGAACTAAAACGAGAATTAGTGGAAGGGGAGTTATCTGATCCTCGAAATATCATTCTACCTGGCGTTGGTGCTATCGGTGGTATGTTATTCCCAGCGCTTATCTATGTTTACTTTAATATAGATGATCCTGCTGCGTTAAGTGGTTGGGCTATCCCTGCTGCAACAGATATTGCATTTGCGTTAGGTATTTTAAGTTTACTTGGTTCTCGTGTACCTGTGAGCTTGAAGATATTCTTAACATCTCTGGCTATTTTTGATGATATTGGTGCGATCCTTATTATTGCATTCTTCTATACATCGAAGATTTCTGTTGTTGCATTGATTGTGACCGCATTATGTATCCCTGTGTTAGCTTATTTAAATAAGCGTAATGTTGATTCGAAAGCCTTGTATATCATTGTTGGTATCGTGATGTGGGTGGCAATGCTGAAGTCTGGTGTTCACGCAACATTAGCCGGTGTTATCCTTGCTTTATTTATCCCGATGCAATCAAAAGATAAATCACATTCACCACTGAAGAAGATGGAGCATGGACTACACTTTGTCGTGGCCTTTGTTATCTTACCTATCTTCGCATTTGCAAACGCTGGTATTAACTTATCGGGTGTTGGCTTAGAACAAATATTGCACCCAGTGCCAATGGGTATTGCGTTAGGTCTGTTCTTTGGTAAGCAAATTGGTATCTTTGGTTTATGTTGGTTAGCGATTAAATGTAAGATTGCACAAATGCCAAAAGGCATGGACTGGTGTTCTTTATATAGCACGGCGATCTTATGTGGTGTTGGCTTCACGATGAGCTTGTTTATTGGTTCACTTGCGTTTGAAGAAACGGGTACTAATCTATTATTTGATGAGCGCCTTGGTATTATCTTAGGTTCATTGGTCTCTGGTTTTGTTGGCTTCTTTATGCTGAAGTCATGTCTATCAAAACAAGATAAAGTAGCAAAGTAATTTACTGCTAGACTTGGCTCAAATGTTAAGCACCCTTGATTGGGTGCTTTTTTATATCTGCCTTATACCCGTCTTATATCCACTAAGCCCTAAATTATTACACTCATAAGTCCAGTTACTTATATCCTAAGATTACTTATTTATCAGTTGAATATATTGATTAAACAAGCTAGTTTAAAGGTTCGAAATGTAGTTATTCCAATCAGAGAGCGTAGTCTTGAGTACTATTAAATCAATATTTGAACGTAATCGCGCATGGTCAGAACAGATCAATGAACAGTTCCCTGACTTTTTTGAACAACTTTCTAAACAGCAAACACCGGATTACTTATGGATAGGTTGTTCGGATAGTCGCGTACCTGCAAACCAGATCATGGCCCTGCCTCCGGGGGAAGTGTTTGTGCACCGCAATATCGCCAATGTTGTAGTACACACTGACTTAAATTGTTTATCAGTGATCCAGTATGCCGTTGAAGTACTTAAAGTGAAGCATATTATAGTTTGTGGTCATTATGGTTGTGGTGGTGTTAAGGCCGCTATGGGCGATGGTCAGCATGGTTTAATTGACAATTGGTTACGTCATATTAAAGATGTTGAACGCTTCCATATGGATGAGCTAGAAGGCGTGTGCGGAGACGATAAGATCGATCGTATGTGTGAATTAAACGTAGTAGAACAGGTGCGTAACGTTTGTAATACCACGGTTGTAAAGCGAGCTTGGCGCAACGGTGCTGAACTAACCGTACACGGCTGGATCTTTAACATCAGCAATGGTGTATTGAAGAGCTTAACAGATAGTATTGATTCGCGTGAGAAACAGTTAGAAGTCATTACTAAATAGGTTAACGGTTTAGCGTAATCTAGGGGTATAAAAAAAGCCAATGAGTTAACTCATTGGCTTTTTTATTACCTAACGATAAATGCATCTAGGATGTCATAAATTCCAGGTAATAAAAAAGGTGAACTTAGTTCACCTTTTTTGATATCTGTTTAACCGATTAATAGTAAACTATTAAAGAGGTTTAACGTTCTCAGCTTGTGGACCTTTTTGGCCTTGGCCTACTGTGAACTCAACTTTTTGACCGTCAGTAAGTACTTTAAAGCCATCTACTAAGATAGAGCTGAAATGTACGAATACATCTGGGCCATTTTCTTGTTCGATGAAACCGAAGCCTTTAGCTTCGTTGAAGAATTTTACTTTACCGATTACTGTATTAGACATATTAAAAACCCTGTATATATATATATTATTAAAAAAATTGTTAAAAAACCAGGGTGTAACTTATATAAACAATACAAACACAATAATCAATACAAGTATTAACTAAAGTTTATTCTACCGATATAAACTAGCCTAATTTCTTAAGACGAATTATACATGGTTAAAGACTCATAGCAACACACTCGTGAGTTATTTTTATAAAATTACTGTTTTCATTAGCAAAATCAACATGGTCTGTGACTAGCTGCTGGATTTTCCGTCGTAGTAACCGCTATTTTATTCAATCCTAGCTCATATAACAGGCAATTATTGTCGGCCTCTAAAATTACAGTATCGGTTTCGTTCTAATGATTGATAAGTTGGTATTTGTTGCTAGGTTAGATATGTGTTTACCACCTGTAATTAAATGTAAGTTTTTGATATTAAAACTTTATAAGTGGTTTATTCGAATGTTTTAGATAAATGTAATCGTATCCTGGTAATGGGGTGCAGGTATAAACAAGAGAAAAATTAAGGAATGATGATGAGTAAAGGTGTTCGTAGGCAGTGGTTTTTCAGCCAGAAGAAAGAAGTGAAATTTTTTAGTAAGTAATGAAGTTAAGTTATTAGATGATGCCATTAAAAAATGTCATTAAATACATGATAGGTATGTAATTAATTAAAGTGTACCTCTTATTGAGTCGGTAATATCGGCAAGAATTGTCAGTAAATAAAGCTATTTACTGACAACAAGTCACTTAGCTAGATGCTTTTAAAATTAAGCCGCATTTTCTTCTTCTACACGAGCAATATATTTTTCCATTGCTTGGTCTGAAGATAAGCCTCGTAATTTATCCCATGCAGTCCACTTAGCAAAACCAACCATATCAAAGATAGATGGCTTTTTAGTTGCCACGTCACCTTCTGTTGCTTGCTTGAATAATGAGTAAAACTCTAATTTTAATTCTTGTGAAGGTTTTTTCTTCGCTGTGCCATTTTGAACTTGGTCTACTGTAGCTTCGAATTTAGCGCGTAGGTCTGTCATTTTATATTCCTTTATTTGTCTAAAATGTTGAATCAAAAAGTACTTAACTATTCATTAGTAAAAGCATTACAACGAGCAATGTCGCGATACACCTACTAATGAGTAGTTAGGTCACAGGCAAATCTTACCTCTATTCTCTGCTTAATACATCCTTTTATTTCAGTTTTAGGTATGAATTTAAATAATAAAAAATCCTTAGTATTCAAACTAATAACTTTTAAATAAGTATGATTATTCTAAATTTTAAGTTAAGAGGAGGATTGAATACAAAGGAAGCTTATCTGAGTGGAAACAGTTGTTCATGCGACGAATGCTTGTGTCACGTAGGTTGCGCGTCATCATGTAGCGAGCTGGTAATAATTGATATGGCGCAGGAATAGGTTGAGTCTATGGGGGAAATGGATAATTAAACTTGATATATATGTCAGAATATATATCATTACCCATTTGTAGTTACGACCTTGTGGGTGTTAATCGTATATTTAGCGTTAACACTATAAATTCAGTAACACTAAACCCATTTTTTGTAAGTAAGATATGATCGAATCACAATCGAATAGACAGATATCATTATTTGAGGCTGTATTGAATAATTATTCTACATTGCAACGCTGTTTACTGCTCACTTGTGCTTTATTAGTGATGGGGGCTGTTTTATGTGTAGAGCAAACCAATATAGCATCATTTTTGTTTTCTAATTTACCGCTCGGTATTGGATTAACAAACAGCTTTATTGCCCCATTAATAGCGATCGTACTGTTAGCTATTTCTTGCACTGCTTATTTTGGCATTATATGCACAGATAAATTGTCGCCATCATCGCGACAAGCGACAAGCGGGTCTGGGATTTTATCAGAATTGCGCTTAACACTGGTGTTCGGTGCTTGCTTTGGGTTATTAACGGCTATTCTATGCAGCCTAATTTTTGTCATCGCAGAGCCGCATCTACCACAAGCGTTTCTTCAGTATCATCAAATATTTAACTCGTTAGATCTGATGCTTATTGCGTTGACTGCGGTCTTAACTAGCGCATTATATTTATCGGTATTTATGTTACCGCTGTCAAGTTTATTGTCAAAGTTGATGGTTTTTGAAAATAAACCTTCTAAGTTAAAATTAACCACAAATACGATTATCATTTCATCGATTGTATTGTCTTTGTTTATGGCGCTATCAGTTGCGTTAGTGACATCAACCTTTTCGATAAATTTAATTGTATTTATCGTTATTATATCGGCTATCACGGCGTCAGCATTAGGCTTGCTATACTGGTTTGTAGGGTTGGAAGCGAGTTTGATTGCTAATTTAGTATATTGCTTGTTAGTCTCTTATTTGGCGCATATCTTCTTATAATGTTAAGACTAGCGAACACGTAATCTAAAAAAAACGAGCACGATACAGCGGAGCATCGTACTCGTTTATCTATACTATTTTGTGTGTGGTGCTGTGTTACATACTACATACAGAACAGCTTGGTAGTTTTGGTAACTTCATCGTTTGAAAAGACAGCGTTAACCCATCAACGAGCAGTACTTTTCCTGTCATTGGCTGACCAAAGTTAGCAATTACTTTAATCGCTTCCATCGCCTGCATCGCACCAATAATCCCGACCATCGGCGCCATAATGCCTGATTCAACACAGCTTAATGTACCGCTGCCAAATAACTGGCTAAGGCATTGATAACAGGGTTCGTTATCAGCATAAGTAAAGACACTAATTTGGCCTTCCATACGAATTGCAGCGCCAGATACTAGTGGCGTGCGTAACGCGAAACAAGCGCGGTTTATCTGTTCTCGAGTATCGACGTTATCGGTACAATCAAGCACAATATCATGCTGCTCTATCAGCTTGAGCATCTCATCTTCAGACAGTTTTGTGGTAATCGCTTGTACTTGACAGTGCGGATTGATCTGTTCTAGCTCATACTTAGCCGACAGAGATTTAAACTCACCAATGCGGCTATCGCGGTGCAATAACTGACGTTGTAAATTTGATAACTCAATATGGTCAAAATCGACCAATGTCATCTGTCCTATGCCTGAAGAGGCTAAGTACTGACTGCTAGCACAACCTAAACCACCGGCACCGATTAACAATACTTTGGCTTGTTTCAAGGCTTCCTGGCCATCAAAGTCAAAGTGACGCAGCACTATTTGACGGTTATAGCGTAGCTCTTCTTGCGAAGATAAAATATCTTCGCAAGCGGCGCCATCATTAGATGGATTCGACATTAATTTAAGATCTCGTTAAATGGTTCAATTGTAACGGTTTCACCAATTTCGACATTACCGCGATCTTGCTCGATGATCGCATAGCAATTTGAGTGACTCAAGCTGCTGAATACGCCCGAACCTTGGCTGCCTGTCGATACGACTTCAAGTTGCCCCTGCGCATTCACGCTATAGATTGCGCGTTGAAAATCCATACGACCTGGTGCTTTTTTCAGTCTAGTGGCTGCAACGGCATTGAAGCGGGGGGTCGGTGTAAACACTTGATTAGTCATTTTTGCTAACGCTGGTACAACAAGCTGATGGAAAGTAACAGTAGCTGATACAGGGTTGCCTGGTAAGCCAAAGAACTTACTGTTTGGTAATGACCCAAAGGCAAAAGGTTTGCCTGGTTTAATCGCTAATTTCCAAAAGCCAATCTCGCCAAGTTCTTCCAATAATATTTTAGTGTAATCAGCTTCGCCAACTGATACGCCGCCAGAGGTGATGACTGCATCTGCCACTGCATCGGCTTTAATAAACGTTTCGCGTAGTAGATCTTCGTTATCAGGGACAATACCAAAATCAATAATATCTAAATTCAAACGCGATAGCATTGCATTGATGCTGTAACGGTTACTGTCGTAAATCTCACCATTGCCAAGTGGTTGACCTAAGCTTTTTAGCTCGTCACCGGTTGAAAATATAGCTACTTTTAGACGACGATAAACAGTGATTTTATCAACACCAATCGTTGCTAGCATCGGAATATCACGTGGCGTAAGACGACGACCTTTCGTTAATACAGCTTGACCGATAGCAATATCTTCTGCGGCATTACGAATGTTGTCATGCATTGGCGGGATGCTATCAAACGTGATTAAATTACCGTCTACTTGTGTGCTTTCTTGCATAATAACGGCTCCACAGCCAGCAGGTACTGGCGCACCAGTCATGATTCGAACACAAGTGCCGACTGGCCATTCACCTGTAAATGGTTGGCCTGCAAAAGCTTTACCTGCAAGCGGTAGGGTCATTGATTTAGTCAGGTCTGTGATGCGAACAGCATAACCATCCATTGCTGAATTATCAAATGGTGGAACATTCATTGGCGAAGAAATGTCTTCAGCGAGAATATAGTCGAGTGCATCAGCTAAGTCTAATGTCAGCGTTTCTGTTACTGCATCAATATTGTCTAACATTTCTCGCATCGCTAAATCCAGTGGTTTTAGCCCTTGTACGTCACAACATCCCATCATATACCCTTGTGGTTATTTTTTAGTTATATCGTCAATTATGACAAACTCAGCAGGTTGACGATAGGATCTATAACAATAAAAAGCTTAATTAACGCTATTTAAGCTAATTTGTTTATATTATTAATTGTTAGGTGTTATTATGCGGCATTATTTTAAAGTCGATCCGTTTGTGGAGTAAGTAATGACCTGCCTAAGTAAAGAAGCTTTATTAGTTCGCTCAGTATTGGAAGAGCGAGGGTTAGAGACACCGATGATCGGAACTGGGCTATCGAGCGTAGAGAAAAAAGAACGCATTGAATCGCATTTTACCGAAATTCTAAAATTATTAGAGTTGGATTTAACGGATGACAGTTTAGCTGAGACGCCACATCGCATTGCTAAAATGTATGTGAATGAAATATTCTCAGGTTTGGATTATGCTTCATTTCCTAAAATCACTTTAATTGAAAATAAAATGCAAGTGGATGAAATGGTTAAGGTAAGTGATATTACATTAACAAGTACTTGCGAACATCATTTTGTGACTATCGATGGTAAAGCGACAATTGCTTATATCCCACGTAGTAAAGTGATTGGTCTATCAAAGATTAATCGTATTGTGCAATTTTTCTCGCGTCGTCCACAAGTGCAAGAACGCTTAACACAACAGATTTTAGTTGCACTGCAAACCTTGCTTGATTCGCAAGACGTTGCTGTCAGTATTACGGCGACACATTATTGTGTGAAAGCACGTGGTGTGATGGATGCAACGAGTGAAACGACAACGACATCACTGGGCGGTATTTTTAAATCACGTCCAGAAACAAGAGCTGAGTTCTTACACTGTCGCTAGTGAGTAACTAACTGTCATGCCTGATAATGGCAGTTACATTTCGTCATGATTCATCTCGATACCCTAGACTACAATTCTCTCGTGTTTCCACGTTGTAGTTTGGGGGACTTTTTAACCCCCTAAACGCCCTCATTAAGTGATTGCCACATTTCGTCATAATTTATCTTTTTTTATCTTTTTTCTGTTATTTAATCGTCATACTTATTTAGTTTAATAGCCTCATTGATAATTAATGAGTGGCTAAAATGAATTCGATGTTAAAACCTAATACATTTCATAAATGGTATAAACTCTGGAAATGTAATCATCAGGTCGTGGCACAGCAGTCATTATTGATTTGTTTTGTACTTTGTTTGACAGCAACAACGAGCCTGATCCTGACTAATGCAACTAGCCGTTATGCTAATGATATGGCTATCTTCTCTCTTTATGATAACAGTACAACACAAGGGATCGTGAGTGTGGATGCTATCTACGCCGATGCCGTGAGTATCGATCGCCAAGCAAGTGTTGATGTGGCATTAGTAAAGGAACAGCTTAAATTTGAAGCAACGTTAGCCGATTTAGCGTTTGTATTACAGCAATATCAAATGATGGAGTTAGGGGCGTTTAATTTTGTTATCGATATGCCACAGCGTGAACAAGTTACCACGGTGATGCTAAGTCATTTACAAACTATGTTGTTGGAGTTCACGAGACTAAATCCAGATATTAATGCTAATTGGCAATTAGATCCAAATAATGCGCTGAAGTTGATAGTGCAGTTACATACAGAACGAAAAAGGCATTGGGGTGGGGCAGGCTTTATTATTTAACTAGAATAAGTTCTATTAGCTAGAGCAAGCTGTACTCACCCTAGCTAAAATAAACTGTTATTAAACTGCGACTGTTTCTACTGGAGTAGCAACAACGGGTTTAGCAACAACAGGCTTCGCAACTATGTTACGCTTTTCTTTGTTAACTTCAGCGATATTAACGAAGATAACGTCACCTAGGCTGTATTCAACCTGATCTTTAATGCTGATTTGACCTGTTTCAACTAAGCATTTAACTTCTTTCTTATTATCATGTAATAAGCTAGCAGGGATAAATGCAACCGCACCATTTTCAAGTAAACGCACACGTAAGCCACCACGGTTAACATCCATGATGCTAGCTTCGAATGCTTGTTTGCTTTCTACTGCAGGTGTTAGGTAATCAACATATAACCAAGACGAGATATCACGTTCAGCCATTCTATGCTGACGGCGACGTTCTGACATCAAGATAACTTCATCTTCTGTTGCAGAGCGTGCTGTGCCATTGGTTAATGTTGCTTTAATTAGGCGATGGTTAAGGATGTCACCGTATTTACGGATTGGTGAAGTCCATGTTGCGTAACCTTCTAAGCCCATTGCAAAGTGACGTTCAGCACTTGCACTGATGATGCTGTAGCTTTGCATACGACGTAAACGACTGTCTAATGCTGGATTGGCTTTTTCTGCAAGTGTACGTTGCAATTCAACATAACCAGGTAGAGATTGGATATGCTCTTTTGTGCATTCAATACCGTGTTCAGTCAGTAACTCAACAACTAAGTCAATCTTCTCTGGATCAAAACCGGCATGGGTATTAAATACACCTACATCGCCATGTTGACGGAATAAACGTGCTGCAGTGATGTTCGCCGCAACCATTGTTTCTTCAATCATTTGATTTGCAATACGACGATGCTCAACGTGAATAGCAAGTACGTTACCACTGTCGTCTAGCTCAAAGCTATAATCTGGTTGGTCAGGGAATACGATTGCATTCTTCTTGCGCCATTGTTGACGATGACGTGCAAACGTAGCCAATGACTGTAATTGCTCAGCAAGCTGTGCTTCAGGCTGCCATTCAGTTGATACTTCTTCAATTAAATCTGATACTTGTGTATAAGATAATTTATGCTGAGACGTGATCCAAGCGGTGAAGAATTCAAACTCTTCAGCTAACGCACCATCTTCTTGGATAGTATAAGTACAACATAATGTTGGGCGCTTTTCGCCAGCAACTAATGAACAAACACTGTCACTTAATTCACGTGGCATCATTGGGATATTACGGCCCGGTAGATACACTGTGAACGCACGTTCTGCAGCTATTTTATTTAATTCTGAATCAGCTGGAATATATGATGTTGGATCGGCGATCGCAACAGTCACTTTTAAATTACCTTCTGCTGTTTTTTCAACAAGCAGTGCATCATCCATATCTTGTGTAGACGCTGAATCGATAGTAAAGAATGGCTTATCTGTTAGATCAATACGTGTTGTATCATCTTTAAATTCAACAGAATCAGGCATTGCTGGTACATCTTTAGCCAAATTTTGACGTGCTAATGTAACCCACCATGGTGCATTTGGATCGGTTTCAGTCGCAACGAAACTTGTTACTTCAGCAGCAAAGCTACCGTCTTTTAATGCATGAGATGTAAGTTGTGCAACAACCCAGTCACCATTACTTACTTTTTGTTCGCCTAAACCAACTAGTTTTGCCTTAATTGGCATGTTGATCACAGGACTGTCAGCAACAATGGTCAGTTTGTTTTTAGCAATACTGATACGCGCAATAAAACGGGTTAACTTAGCTTCAACTAAAGTATCTGGTTCTGCTGATGTTTTATCACCGTTGGTTTCTATATATGCTTTAATGCGATCGCCATGCATGATTTTTTTCATGTGTGGCGGAGCAATGAAGTAGCTTTCGCCATCATCCGCTTCAAGGAAACCAAAACCACGTTCAGTGCCTTTAACTGTTCCTTCTACACTTGGCGTGTTTTGGCGCATATTTTGTTTTAATTGAGATAGTAGTGGATTGTCGCGAAACATGTAAAACCTTCCTATAATGAATTGCGCATACTATACGACAGAGCAGGGCTAAGTACCACCCCTGATACGGGCAGTTTGTTGTAAGCCTATAGTAGCTTTTCAATATCTTTAATCATGCCTTTTGGTGAAACTGTTGGTGCAAAACGATCAACGACATCACCGTTACGATTAACCAAGAATTTCGTGAAATTCCATTTTATGCCTTTACTGCCTAATAAACCTCTCGCCTCAGACTTTAGCCAATTATAAAGTGGGTCGGCATTATCACCGTTCACATCAATTTTGCTAAACATGTCAAAAGTGACACCAAAGTTAAGCTGACAGAATGAATTGATATCGGCATCGGAACCTTTTTCTTGTTGCTTAAACTGGTTACAAGGGAAACCTAGAATGGTTAATCCTTTATCGCCATAGGTCTGATTAAGCTCTTCTAATTCAGCGTATTGATTGGTGAAACCACACTTACTCGCGGTGTTGACGATTAATACGACTTTGCCATTATAATCACTGAGTTTTTTATGTTCACCTGTGATTGTTGTTACTTCGAAATCATAAAGCTTGGTCATTATAAGTACCTTCTTAAGTTTAAGTAGAAAGAGAATAAATAGGTTGTGCGCAATATAATGCGTATTGCGATATTAATATGCAAGCATTTTCGAGTCTCATATGGCTTTTTTACATTTGATTTTAAGTTGTTGCGTTTGAGCTCACAGATAAAAATTATTAATTGCCCTTGAAAACACTGATAACAAACCCATCTATCTATTAACGAATACATTCAGATAATTTGTAATCTGAATCACCCCATTAGAACAAAGGAACAAGTAATGACTGATACAGTTAATACTGAGACTCACGGCTTTCAGGCTGAAGTTAAGCAACTGCTTAAATTAATGATCCATTCTTTATACTCAAATAAAGAAATCTTTTTACGAGAACTTGTCTCTAATGCGGCCGATGCAGCCGACAAATTACGTTTTAAAGCATTATCAGATAATAGCTTGTATGAAGATGACGGCGAATTACGCGTACGTGTTACGTTTGATAAAACAGCCCGTACAATCACGATTGCTGATAACGGCATCGGTATGTCACGCGAAGATGTTATCTCACATTTAGGCACAATCGCACGTTCTGGCACATCAGAATTCTTTGATAACCTATCTGGTGACCAAGCGAAAGACTCACAGTTAATCGGTCAGTTCGGTGTTGGTTTCTACTCGGGATTCATCGTTGCAGACATGATGACTGTTAACACGCGTGCAGCGGGTGCAGCAGCAGATCAAGCAGTACAGTGGGAATCTGAAGGCGAAGGCGATTACCGTCTAGCAGACATCACGAAAGAAAGCCGTGGTACTGAAATCATTTTACACCTACGTGAAGGTGAAGATGATTTACTTGATGCATGGAAATTGCGTCAAATTGTGAACAAATACTCTGATCACATCAGCATCCCTGTTGAGATGTGGAAAGAAGAACAACCTGAATCAGACGGTCCAGACGGTGAAAAAACACCAGCAGTACCGGGTGAGTGGGAATCGATTACCCGTGCAAGCGCATTGTGGACATTATCGAAAAATGAACTTAAAGATGAAGAATATAATGAGTTCTATAAGCACATTGCCCATGACTTTGAAGATCCACTAACATGGAGCCACAACCGTGTAGAAGGTAAGCAAGAATATACTAGCCTACTTTATATCCCTGCGCGTGCCCCATTTGATATGTGGAACCGTGAAAAAGAACATGGCCTAAAACTTTACGTTCGACGTGTATTCATTATGGATGACGCTGAGCAGTTTATGCCGACTTACCTACGTTTCGTGAAGGGTGTGTTAGATTCTAACGACTTACCACTAAACGTATCTCGTGAAATCTTACAAGATAATAAAATCACGACATCACTACGTACTGCTTGTACTAAACGTGTATTGACTATGCTTGACCGCATGGCGAAGAACGAAGATGAAAAATATCTGAAATTCTGGAATGAATTTGGTCAAGCACTGAAAGAAGGTCCAGCAGAAGACATGGCGAATAAAGAGAAGATTGCTTCTTTATTACGTTTTTCTTCAACATCTGTTGGCGGTCCTGCACAGGAAGTTGGTTTCGGTAAATACATCGAAAACATGCCTGAAGGTCAAGATAAGATCTACTACATTACAGCTGACAATTACACAACAGCAGTAAACAGTGCATATCTTGAAATCTTCAAGAAAAAAGGCATTGAAGTATTACTATTAACTGACCGTATTGATGAGTGGTTACTTTCACACTTAACTGACTTTGATGGTAAGCAATTGGTATCTGTTACTAAGGGCGATTTAGACCTTGGCGAACTAGATGATGAAGATGCGAAGAAAGCGAAAGAAGAAGCGACAGAAGAATTTGCTAGTTTCCTTGAGCGTGCTAAATCAACATTAGGTGAAAAAGTAGCCGATGTTCGTTTAACGCATCGTCTAACAGAGACTCCATCTTGTGTTGTTACCAACGAAGATGGTATGAGCAGCCAAATGATTAAATTGATGGAATCTGCTGGTCAAGCTGTACCACCACAAAAATACATTTTTGAGCTAAATCCTGAGCACGAAATGATTAAACGTGTTGCTGATGAAGCTGATGAAGCTGTATTTACAGACTGGATTCAGCTATTGCTAGAGCAAGCACAATTGACTGAACGTGGTAGTTTAGATGATCCAGCGGCATTTATTGCGCGTATGAATCGTTTAATCGGTTAAGTACAGTTTCCATAATTTAACAGTGTGAATATGTTTTTCTATTAAACTACTCACAAAGTTATATGTGAATTAGCGACAATTCAGGGCCGTACTTGAACACATCGGATTTCCCGTGTAGTCTAGCGGTTCTGAAATTTAAGCAATTTAAACAAGCTAAATCAATTTAAGGGCAATTTATGCGTATTATTTTATTAGGTGCACCAGGTGCAGGTAAGGGAACTCAAGCACAGTTCATCATGGAAAATTATGGTGTTCCGCAAATCTCTACTGGTGATATGCTACGAGCTGCTATTAAAGAAGGTTCTGAGTTAGGTCAAAAAGTTAAAGCTGTTATGGATGGTGGCCAACTAGTATCTGACGAACTAATCATCGAATTAGTTAAAGATCGCGTTAAGAAAGAAGATTGTGCAAAAGGTTTCCTACTAGACGGTTTCCCACGTACGATCCCACAAGCTGATGCGATGAAAGAAAACGGTATTGACGTTGATTTCGTACTTGAATTTGACGTGCCTGATGAAGAAATCGTTAAACGTATGAGCGGTCGTCGTGTTCACGCTCCTTCTGGTCGTGTTTACCACACTGTTTACAATCCGCCAAAAGTGGAAGGTAAAGATAACGAAACTGGTGAAGAATTAACAATCCGTGTGGATGATGTTGAAGAAACTGTTCGTAAACGTTTAGGTATCTACCACGATCAAACTGCACCACTTATTGCTTATTATGGCAAAGAAGCGGAAGCAGGTAACAGCAAATATGTTACATTTGACGGCACACAAGCTGTTGAAGTTGTAAGCAAACAATTAGCTGAATTACTTGGCTAGTCTGCCTCTTAATTGAGAGAGTATTCTGTCGATTAATTTGTATACTGTTATTAAACCTCGAGCCTGCTCGGGGTTTTTTTATACCTAAATCTCAGCGAGTTATTGGATCCAATACACTTAATCACATAGAATAGCGTTACTCGTTAAACGACATAGTGATTATGTGTAATATGACTAAGCAAAGTATTTTATTGGTTAACCTTGGTACGCCAGAATCAGCAACCCCCGCGGGCGTTAAAGCATTTCTAAAACCGTTTCTGTCTGATCCTCGTGTTGTCAGTATTCCACGCTTATTTTGGTTACCGCTGTTAAATGGAGTCATTTTACCTTTGCGCTGTAAACGCGTGGCCAAAGCTTACCAGTCTATTTGGTTTGATGATGGCTCACCTTTATTACATTACAGCTTATTACAGCAAAAAGCCTTGTCAGCAATATTTAAACAAGCAGGGCAAGACGTGCATGTCGAGCTGGCAATGACGTATGGTGAGCGTAGTATTAACAATGCCATTGCTAAATTGCAAGATGCAGGCGTTGAACATATCGTGGTATTACCCTTGTTCCCTCAGTATTCATCAACGACTACAGCACCAGTTTTTGATCAAGTGGCTAACTATCTTCAAGCAACCATCGATGTGCCAAGCGTGAGCTTAGTGAAGCATTACCATAACAATGACGCTTATATTGAAGCATTAGCGTTAAGTATTGAGCGTCAGTGGGCAGAGCAGGGCAGAGCTGAGAAATTATTATTGTCATATCATGGCATTCCAAAGTTCTTGGTTGATCAAGGCGATATCTATGCGGATCATTGTGTTGAAACGACGGCATTACTTTGCGCACGTTTAGGCTTAGCTGAAAATGAGGTCGTGCATTGCTATCAATCTCGTTTTGGGAAAGCGGAATGGCTACAGCCGTATACCAACGAAACGTTAGTGAAACTGGCTGAAAGTGGCACTAAATCGTTAGATGTGATCGCGCCAGCGTTTGCAGTCGATTGTTTAGAAACACTCGAAGAAATGGCTATTGAAAATAAAGATGTATTTGTGAAAGCTGGTGGTGAAGATTATCGCTTTATCGCGTGTTTAAATGATGATGAAACCCACGTTCGTGCACTACATACTGTTGCGAGTGAATACTTACGTAGTTAGTCGCTATTTAGCTCGAATCAAGCTGTGTTTAGCGTTAACGAGTTGGACGCTAACCACTTCGGCACGTTTCATTTTGTCTACATTTTCCAAATCAGTAATTGAATAGTGCCTATTCAGCATCCAATCCAGAGGCTGCTGAAAGTTATCTTCATCAACAATAAATGATTGATTTTTTAGCCCTCCTTCATCTACTTGCACTATCCATAAGCGCTTTTTACTGTCGAGTTGTGAAAGTAATCGCTGACTGAATTGATTAAATAGTTGACTGAAACTAGCTCTTCCTCGCTGTAAGACTCGTCGTAATAGCATGTATTGAACTCTGAAAAGAATGAGGTGGAATTATAGCCCTAAATATTTGTTGTGTTGTAGCGGTTCGCGCACATTATGGCTAAGGCAAGTGTACCGAATTGTAACAAGCTGTCTTGTGGAAGAGAGAAGGCAGTAACAGATAGGTGAAAGTCTGTGCTTCGGTTACTGCCAGATTTTATAAAGCCTTCATCAGAATTTTTGAACGACGCTGTAGGTTATAGAGCTCTTGTTTTTCAACCGGTAATTGCTCAAGTTCGACAGGTTCAAAACCACGTTCTCTAAACCAATGGATGCTGTGAGTTGTCAGCACAAACAAGCTATCCATGCCTTGCTGTTTGGCTTGTTTCTCGATTTCCTTAACCAGTAAGTCACCACGACTTAAGCGTCGATATTCCGGATGGGTTGCGACACTGGCCATTTCGGCAATATTGCCCGAGAAACAGTACAGTGATGCACAACCAATAATGGTGCCATCACGTTCTACCACAGTAAAGTGTTCAATATCTCGTAACAACTGTTCTCTGCTGCGCTGTACTAACATACCCTGGTCGATTAAGGGTTGCGTTAATAACATAATACCTGGCACATCTTCAATCTTAGCTGGGCGTGTTTGCTCGGCGCTTTGGCGTACTATTTGAGTACCAACACCATCACGTGAAAACAGTTCTTGTAGTAATGAGCCATCGGTTTTGTAACTAACCAAATGACAGCGGGTTACACCAGCAAAAGAGGCATTAATCGCAGCGCGTAAATAAGACGCCGTACCACTATTTATCCCACCTTGTGCTTCAAGTTCAGTTAAGCGTTCTTGTGCTTGCTCTGGGAACATCTCAGAAATGAGTTCACCGTTATAATCTAACACACCTTGCGAAGAGCAAAAATTAATGAGCTTATGGGCGCTGAGTTTGATGGCTATTTTAGTCGCGACTTCTTCCGCACTGAGGTTAAAACTTTCCCCTGTGACTGAATAGCCGAGTGGTGGAACGACTGTAATGGCATTTTGAGCGAGTTGATATTCTAATGCATCAGTATCAACACGGCGAACGCGGCCGGTATGGC
Source organism: Moritella sp. F3 (assembly GCF_015082335.1). Classification (NCBI taxonomy): domain Bacteria; kingdom Pseudomonadati; phylum Pseudomonadota; class Gammaproteobacteria; order Alteromonadales; family Moritellaceae; genus Moritella; species Moritella sp. F3. Next base: position 263,824 of record NZ_BLRL01000003.1, read on the forward strand.
AAAAATCGACGCCGTTATCAACGCCCATCGGTTGCGCTGTAATGAAGTTGCCACTGACGATATTGATTTTAACGCCGTGCATTTGCGTATTGACCAGCCCCATCGAAAATGCGGCAGTAATTTCATATTGGAGTTGACCAATAACTTGTTTAATTAACGGGAAGGCTTGCTCATCCGTGACGCGCTGGCGTTTGTGAAACTGACTTTCGCAATTATTCTGCGCGAGTATGTTGTTAATTTGTGGGCGAGCGCCAAAAACCAAGACGATGCGAATGCCAAGGATGTTTAATAGGGCAATGTCATTAACGATATTAATGAAATTAGCATGCGCGATGGCTTCACCGCCCAATGTCAGTACGATTGTTTTATCGCGGTGCGCATTGAGATAAGGCGCAGACTGCCGAAACCAACGTACTAACTGATTATCTTGTTGACTCAATTCCATCTCCTTGGATTTAAATGCTTATTCTAAATAATAGCTCTGAAAGCTAATATTCCTTAAATCGAAGATGAAATCAAGTCACAGCAGATTGATTATTCGCTTTTCCATAGGATATGGATAAAGTTATCGTTTGCTTTTTTCTTTACCAGTACACGCCCGAATACATCATTTAGCTCTTCGTTGTCATCAACAAGACCGATATGTAATTCGCAATAGTCATTGTCATTGATACCCATCGCGACAGTTGCTGGCCAATCGTTACTTAAATCAACGATATCAACAGCACCACGATCTTCGAATTGCATGGCAAATAAGATTTGATCTGCTGGCTCTAATTCCTTTTGCGCACCGTTTAAAAATGTATCGTAGGCAAAATCGATTAGCTCGTCTTCAGTTTTTAATAGCATAGAATGTCCAAATTGAGGGTATTTTTACTGGATTTTACCTTAATCTCGATCAGATAAAAATATGTCTGACAATATCCACTGTATTTTTATGTGATTTCTAATTGATTCCGAATGAAATAGGCGTTACATTGAATGCGGACAATATAACATTAGAGTATGAATGCCAAAGGGCAAATAAAGGAATATTATTAGTATGCATTATCAAACAGACGACGTCAGAATCCGTGAAGTAAAAGAATTATTACCGCCAATTGCAGTGTTAGAAAAGTACCCTGCTTCTGATGATGTGACTAAAACAGTATTTGAATCACGTAATAGCATTAGCCAAATTCTTAAGCAAGCAGATGATCGCCTTTTAGTGATCGTTGGTCCTTGTTCTATCCATGACACAGAGGCTGCATTAGAATATGCAGAGCGTCTAGTGGCATTACGTGAGAAGTATAAAGATACACTTGAGATTGTGATGCGTGTTTATTTTGAAAAACCGCGTACAACTGTTGGTTGGAAAGGTTTAATCAACGACCCGTATTTAGATGATAGCTTCCAGTTAAATGATGGCGTACGTATTGCACGTAAACTATTGCTTGATGTGAATGCAATGGGTCTACCAACAGCGGGTGAATTCCTAGATATGATCACACCACAATATGTTGGCGATCTAATGAGCTGGGGCGCAATCGGCGCACGTACGACTGAATCTCAAGTTCACCGTGAATTAGCATCAGGCATGTCATGTCCTGTCGGCTTTAAAAATGGTACAGACGGTACAATTAAAGTAGCGATTGATGCAATTGGTAGTGCTAATGCACCGCACCATTTCTTATCTGTAACTAAATTCGGTCACTCTGCAATTATTTCTACAGCAGGTAACCCAGATTGTCATATCATCCTACGTGGTGGTAATAAGTCGACAAACTATTCTGCAGACGATGTAGCATCAATTACAACGCAATTAGAAGCGGCGAAGCAAGATGTTAATATCATGATTGACTTTAGCCATGCTAACAGCGAAAAGAAATTCCAAAAACAAATGGATGTTTCAACGGATGTTGCTGGTCAAATTAGTGCTGGTAATAAAGGCATCTTCGGTGTGATGGTTGAAAGTCATTTAGTAGAAGGTCGCCAAGATCTTGTGAATGGCAAAGTAGAAACTTACGGTCAAAGTATCACTGATGCTTGTATCGGTTGGGCTGACACTGAAACGATGATGGCACAGTTATCAGATGCTGTTGCGACACGTCGAGCTGGTAAATAAGCAAGCACACTAGCTGACTTGCATTGTAACGCTGTTTAGGTATATAGTCTGAACATATTATAAAGCACAAACTTTGGTTTGTGCTTTTGTCATTAAAGAGCGGACAACAATGAAACGAATTATATTTTCTCTTGATGAAGTTTTGCCGATTGAAGCGGAAGCACTTGCTGCAAAGACTTTTACTCCTACTTATGATGACCTTTGGGACGCGAGTAAGTTCAAAGGGTCTAAAGTTGTCGATGAACATGGCAACACTGAAGTTGAAGCATTAAGTAAGGGTCTTAACTTCTGGCCAGATGTTAACCAACTTAATCCTAAGAAACTTAAAGCACAATTAACCTTGATGGCAGAGCACGGCGTTTTCATTATGAACAACGTTTCAAGTGATATCTCGCCAATTGAGCGTGGCACACTCGCTTACGCACAAGGCTGCCACCCAGAGAACGATGCTGATTTCGAAATGAATCAAGATGATATTTTTGATGGCGAAATGGGCTCAATCACTATTCCACTGGAATGGGTGAGTCGTTCTGTTAAAGCAGACAAGAAGCAGTTCATTATTGAATTGGGTGACGATGACGATGTACGTCTAATCATCAAATAAAGAATTAAATGAAAAGAATAAAAAGAGCCTCTCGTTACAGTAACGAGAGGCTCTTTTTTTTGCATTGATTTAGCTAGAATAGATTAACGACGCTTTTTCTTTGGCTTACGTTTCTTCACTTTCTCGCCTTCAAGCGCTAATCGTTCGATAACGGCTTTCTTTTCTGCTTCGGCCATTGCTGGTGTTTCTAAGCTTAAACGGCAGATTTTAGCTGTACGTAATTCATTGATTAAAATCGCTGCTGCTTTGTTTAAATCAACAAAACCACCTGGACCTAAACAACCACGACCACGGCCAATATCTTCTAACAATTCTAAATCTGTTTTGTCTAGATTATCGAGTTTGTAACGCTCACGCATTGCGTCTGGATATGTTTTACACATATATTCAGCTGCATACATACCGATGTCATCATATTCAATCGCAGTATCTTTAATTGCGCCTGTTGATGCTAAACGGTAGCCCGAAAGTGGGTTTTGTACTTTTGGCCATAACATACCAGGAGTATCAGACAATACGATACCGTTGTCTAATTTGATACGCTGCTGCTGTTTCGTTACTGCAGGCTCATTACCTGTCTTAGCAATAATACGGTTAGCAAGGATATTAATTGTGGTTGATTTTCCCACATTTGGAATACCCATGATCATCGCTTTAATGACTTGGTGTGCACCTTCTTTATTCGGTACTAATTGACGTGCTAGGGCTGGGATCTTTTTGATCTCATGGACTTCTTGCGTCGTGAAGGCATAGGCTTTAACGCCTTCTTCTAATTCTAGATATTCTAACCATTGCGCTGTAATAATCGGGTCCGCAAGGTCACTTTTATTAAGAATCTTAATACAAGGGGTATCACCACGTAAGTCGGAGATCATAGGATTCTCACTACTATAAGGAATACGCGCATCAAGCACTTCGATAATGAGATCCATTTGCGGCATTACTTCCGCTATCTCTTTACGGGCTTTATGCATGTGCCCCGGGTACCACTGAATTGACATTTAAATATAACCTTTTATTTTAATATACAGTCACATGCGTACGTAATTCGGTACAGAATGCGCTGGTCTGAAAGTTGGTTGCTAAAGCAGTGAGTAAACTTTTCCTGCGATAGTCTGATCATTGTCGCTAGTTTAACTCAAATCGTGATTTTGATCAGCAATGGTTGAAATTTCTATTAAAGTAATTTTAATTCAGGGCTGTAAATACGCTTGGATTTTAAGCTATCACCTTAATATGACCTACGGCCTTTCATCGTATTATGTCATTCCTATTGTTCGTACTAGCTGAATAGTTAATTTACATTTAACCCAATTATCAAATTAATACGAATGATTATAATATCGTTCACGTTGCAAGCCATCAGACCTGATTGGATATCACTAATAAAATAAACGTACTTAACAAGTGAAAATCTATTCTTAACGAGTGAACTATTATGTCAAAAATAATTACTATCGGTGTAACCGATCTTTCTTTCCATCGTGTCACCGCTTCTTTGGTTAGCCATGTATTAGTAGATATGGGCTTTGAAGTGAAGCGTATTTACTCTCCACATCAAGAGAATTTCCAAAGACTTAAATCAGGCGACGTTGATATATTGTCTTCTGCATGGTTACCCTCAAGTCATGGTATCTACAAAGCGGATGTAGAAAAAGTTGAGCCCTTGTTGGAACTCGGCTTGCACTATGCTCCCTATGCGTTATGGGGCGTGCCAGATTATGTGCCTGAAGAGGCAGTTTCTGAAGTTGATGACTTACTCAAGCCTGATGTTATCGAGCGTATGAATAAAGATATACAAGGTATCAATTCTGGTGCTGGTATCACTCGCTTCTCGATTGAAATGATGGAACAGTATCATTTGAATGAAGCTGGGTATCAATTCCATACAGGCACTGAAGAGGATTGTTTTACTGCTTATGAACAAGCGGTCGCAAATAACGAATGGTTAGTTGTGCCCCTGTGGAAACCACAGTTTTTACACCACAAATTTACAATTCGAGAAATTATAGAGCCAAAAGCTTTATTGGGGATCGTTGACCGAGCTGTACTTCTTCTTCGTCAAGATCGCGCTGAAAAATTCACGAGTGACCAACTTGCTCTGCTAGATGAACTTCGTTTTTCAAATGAAATTATTGCTGAACTTGATTTTAAAGTGTGTCGTGAAGGGCAAACGTTAGATGTCGTCACCCGAAATTGGTTAGATCAGTAGAATTAAATCTGAGGTTGGATTTTCATTCTTTGCTATACTGTCATGAGTGAAAAAAAATGCCCCATAGCGCTAACGGAAGTGTTGCATTGCATAATCGATAAATACTCTGAGCTTGGTTGGCATATATTTGGTTTGGGCATACTGCAGCGCAATAATCCCCTGATAATTACTCTTAACCGTCCAGTCGCAGAGAACCTCGGTCACATCACCTTTGCTGATTGCTTCTTGCACGACGAAATCGGGGAAAATACCGATGCCTAAGCCATTGATTACGCCATTCAAGCGCATCTGAGAATGGTTAACGGCGTAACGACCTGAAACGGTTACTGTGTGAGATTCATCGTCTTTAACAAAATCCCAGATGTGGTCGGTTTCATTTTCTGCTAAATAGAGACAATCGTGTTCCGTTAATTGTTCTGGATGGGAAGGAATGCCTTTCTCTTTTAAGTAATCAGGACTTGCGCACAGCACTAAGTAGGTCTTACCTATCTCTTTTAGCACCAAATTTTCATCCGGTTTATCCGTCAGCAGAAAGGCAATATCGATACCATGTTCAAAAATATCGATTGCACCATCAATCGCACGTAGCTTGAGTTGGATCTGCGGATACAGCTTTAAAAACGGAATGACAAAAGGCTGTAACACGACATTTAAAAATGCCTCGGGTGCCGCAACAGTGATTGAACCAGCGGGTTGAGTATGCTCGATACTTGATATTTCAACTGCTTGTTTTGCCGCATTAACCATAGGTACACATTGATCGTAAATCTTTTTTCCAGCGTCGGTAATGAGCAGTTTTCTGGTGGTGCGTTCAAACAGTTTAACGGATAAGGCTTGTTCAAGCCGACTAATCGTTTTACTCAGTGCGGAAGGGGTGACATTTATTTTTTTTGCCGCAGCAGTAAAACTGCCTTCCTGAACAACTAAAGTAAAACTTGCTAGGTCAGGTAACAAGGCGATCAGTTTATGCGATATTGTCATTCTATTTGTGCCTATGTTTCACTAATGCTTTTCCATTTACAGGGATAATAGTCTTATATGGGATCAATTAGAATAGTTTCATCGGATAAATTATTTCATGACTTGTTCAGGTTGATTAATACAAGTTGTTTTTAATAAACATTAGAAAAGGAATATTGACATGACTTCTACATTCTACAATCAGATCAGTGAGCAAATCGAAGAAGTAAAAGCAGCGGGTCTGTATAAACAAGAACGCGTTATTACTTCAGCCCAAAAAGCGGCTGTTTCTATCTCTACTGGTGAAAATGTTTTAAACTTCTGCGCGAATAACTACTTAGGTTTAGCGAACCATCCAGCACTTATTGAAGCAGCAAAATCAGGTATGGATACCCATGGTTTTGGTATGGCTTCTGTGCGTTTTATTTGTGGTACTCAAGATTCGCATAAAGAACTTGAACAGAAGTTATCAACCTTCTTAGGAATGGAAGACACTATTCTTTATACCTCGTGTTTTGATGCTAATACTGGACTTTTTGAAACCATCCTTGGTAAAGAAGATGCAATCATTTCTGATGCACTAAACCATGCTTCAATTATTGATGGTGTTCGTCTTTGTAAAGCGATGCGCTTCCGTTATGCAAATAATGATATGCAAGAATTAGAAGCACAGCTGATCGCAGCGACTGAAGCCGGTGCCCGTCATAAGTTAATTGTTACTGATGGTGTATTCTCTATGGATGGCGTTGTTGCCGACTTACCAGGTATTTGTGATTTAGCAGATAAATACGGTGCCTTGGTCATGGTCGATGATTCTCACGCTGTTGGCTTTATGGGGGCAAATGGCCGTGGTACCCATGAACATCATGATGTCATTGACCGTATCGATATTATTACCGGTACCTTGGGTAAAGCAATGGGTGGCGCTTCAGGTGGTTACACTGCGGGTAAAAAAGAAGTAATCGACTGGCTTCGTCAACGCTCTCGTCCTTATTTATTCTCTAATTCAGTTGCGCCAGCTATTGTTTCAGCGTCTATTCGTGTGCTTGATTTACTGGCAGAAAGTGATGGCTTGCGCGATACTTTATGGGCTAACTCGGCTCACTTCCGTCTACGTATGGAAGATGCTGGTTTTACGATGGGCGGTGCTGATCACGCGATCATTCCAATCATGCTTGGCGATGCAAAAGTGGCGGCGGACTTTGCTGAACGCGCACTTGAAAAAGGTATTTACGTGGTTGGATTCTCTTTCCCTGTTGTACCAAACGGTAAAGCGAGAATTCGTACTCAGATGTCTGCTGCACATAGCAGAGAAGAGCTAGATAACGCGATAGATGTATTCATCCAAGTCGGTAAAGATATAGGTATTATATAATGAAAATTAAAGCGCTTGCTAAATTGAAATCAGAAAAAGGCATTTGGATGACTGAGGTTGATAAACCTGAAGTCGGCCATAATGACATTCTGATTAAAATCAAAAAAACAGCCATTTGTGGTACCGACGTTCATATTTATAATTGGGATGAATGGGCACAGAAAACGATCCCAGTACCTATGGTTGTTGGCCATGAGTATGTGGGTGAAATTGTTGGTATTGGTCAAGAAGTTCGCGGTTTTGAAATCGGTGACCGAGTGTCAGGTGAGGGGCATATTACATGTGGCCATTGTCGTAACTGTCGCGGTGGCCGTACCCATTTATGCCGTAATACCACGGGTGTTGGCGTTAACCGTGAAGGTGCATTTGCTGAATACTTAGTTATCCCAGCATTCAATGCATTCAAACTACCGGATGATATTTCTGATGACATGGCGGCAATTTTTGACCCGTTTGGTAACGCTGTACACACCGCCTTATCATTCGATGTTGTTGGTGAAGATGTATTAATCACCGGTGCTGGTCCTATCGGTATCATGGCAGCTGCAGTGTGTAAGCATGTAGGTGCACGTAACGTTGTGATCACCGATGTCAACGAATACCGCCTCGATTTAGCCCGTCAAATGGGTGTAACGCGTGCTGTTAATGTAGCAACTGAGTCACTTAAAGATGTGATGGATGAACTTAAAATGACAGAAGGCTTCGATGTAGGCCTAGAAATGTCAGGTGTACCATCTGCATTTAGCGATATGCTAGACAAGATGAACCATGGCGGCAAAGTTGCTATGTTGGGTATTCCACCAAATGACATGAGCATCGAGTGGGGCAATGTTATCTTTAAGGGGTTAGTGATTAAAGGTATCTATGGCCGTGAAATGTTTGAAACCTGGTATAAAATGGCTGCATTAATTCAGTCAGGCTTAGACCTAACGCCAATCATCACGCATCATTTCCCTATTGATCAATTTCAGGATGGTTTTGATATGATGTGTTCAGGCATGTCAGGTAAAGTGATCCTTGATTGGGAAAAATAACAAATAGATTGATTAAGGGGGTTTAACCCTAATGTCGCTCCGTTAAGTAAACTGTGATCGATTGAATGACTATTCTCGGTTACCAAAATCCAAGTGTCTAAAGCACTTGGATTTTTTTATGCTCGTCTTTCAAGCCCTCGATATCATTAAATTAAAACGTGATCCGTGTCCCATATCTAATTTAAGCAAATAAAATAGTCGATTTAATCGCTAATCACGTAACATTGGATTGCATTCATTAACAACTCAGCTTACACTTGTGCGCTATTATTCAATGAAACTACTTCATCAGGCTTTAGAGATAGTATTATGAAAGATCATATTATGAAAAAACCACCGTTAATTTGGTTAAATGTATTCGTTTTTGCTTCAACCTTCCTTGCTGCTATCACTTTAGTACCTTGGTATGGGGTCACATACGGTTTTGAGACTTTCGAAGTTGTAGCAATGATTGTTGGTATATTTGTATGTGGTTTGTCTATTACAGGTGGTTACCACAGACTTTGGTCGCACCGTACCTATAAAGCGCATTGGTCTGTCCGTCTTATATTTGCACTAGGTGGTGCCTTTGCATTACAAAATAGTGCGATTCACTGGAGCTCAGATCACCGTCGTCATCACAAGCATGTCGATCATGACGACAAAGACCCGTATTCAGCAAGTCATGGTTTTTGGTTCTCACATATTGGTTGGATGTTGCGTGAATACAATGCGATGATTTATACCGATTACAGCAATGTACGTGATTTACAAAAAGATGGTATCGCAGTTTGGCAGCATAAATACTATAACGTACTCGCGTTTGCGATGAACGTTGGTGTACCTATCTTAGTAGGCCTACTATACGGTGACGTCTGGGCGAGTATGTTATTGCTAGGTGTTTTACGTTTGGTATTAAGCCATCACTTTACATTCTTCATCAATTCATGGGCACATATGTGGGGTACGCAGCCTTATACAGATCGTAATACCGCGCGTGATAATGCATTGTTAGCTATCTTTACTCACGGCGAAGGCTACCATAACTATCATCATATTTTTGAAACCGATTACCGTAATGGTATTAAATGGTATCAATATGATCCGACTAAATGGTTAATTAATGTTTTAGCTTGGTGTAATTTGGCCACTGATTTACGTACTGTACCTGAAGCACGTATCGAACAGGCTAAACTGAAGATGGAATTGAAACGTCGTCAGGATAAAGTGAAACATCTTCCTAACTCTGAAGAAGTTATTTTACGCCTTAATCAAGAATACGATGTGTTATGTGAGAAACTTAACGCTTTTTATAAAGCCAAAGTCGTATTATTTGAATCGAAGAAAAAGTCTCTAAATGAAAAATTAGATAAGATCCAATTTGAGCAACAAATTCGAGATACTAAATTACAGTTAAGCCAACTTAGAGAAGCGTTCCACGAGCAACGTAAAGTATGGAATAACATGCAGCTTAGTTTTGCTCACTAGTACATCAATAGTAAGCAGTAATAAGAGACTGTAATCTTAATACAGTCTCTTTAATGCCATGGATGGCATAAGATAATTAGGGAGGATATTTTGATAACCCATAAAGATATGCGCAAGTATTTACTTGCCCATGATTTACCCACCAATGACTTCGGTAACGCCACTTTTTTCGCCCTTGTTGAATATGGTAGTCCATTACACCAGTGCCATGTCGAGACGCTTGTTAGTTTTGTACTTGCTGGTTATTGTGAAGGGACTATTCGCCTCGACCCTAATGAAGATCTAAATCAGATCGACTATATGCTCAATTTTACCTGCGCTTGGCATGAGTGCACATTTGATCTCGTGAGCAGTAGTTTTGTCATTCGTGGCCATGATCTCAATAAAATGGGCGGTGATTTTATCGTGAGGATCCGACAGGCTTAAGCTGATTTTGCCATTTATTTCGGTTAAATCTACGCGTTCGACTAAAATGTGGTTAATAATTGGATCATTAATTTGGTTTTGCTGGTATTTCAGAATTAGACTGGTAAAATCAGCCCCCTTTATTTTCTCATGCTGGTTCAAATATGAAATTTCCCGGTCAACGTAAGTCTAAGCATTATTTCCCTGTAAATACAGGTAATCCATTTGTCAAACCAGCAAACATTGCAAATGTAGCTCAGCCTGTATTATGTGGTATTGATCAGACCCTCGTTGATATTGAAGCACATGTCGAAGATGCTTTTTTAACTCGCTTTGGTTTAAGAAAAGGTGAATCACTGATGATCAGTGATGACATCGCCGAGCAAATCTATACAGAGTTAAAACAAAGAGATCTTATTGTAAGTGAATTTGCTGGCGGTACTGTTGCAAACACTTTACATAACTATGCGATCCTATCTGAATCACAGTCGCTACTATTTGGTACTATGTGTGATCAGATCAAAATTGGCAGCTATGCGTATCAATATTTATGTAATACCAGCAGTAAAGTAAACCTTAATTACCTGCAACCTGTAAAAGGCCCAATTGGTCGCTGTTTTACTTTCATCTCTGCGGATGGTGATCGTAGTTTCGGTATTAATGCTGGTTTAATGAATAAATTAACCAAAGAGCATTTACCTGTTGATCAGCTACAAAAAAGCTCTGGCTTACTGATCTCTGCTTATTTGTTACGTTGTGCAGACGATGATCCAATTAAAGAAGCGGCTATGCACATGGTCGATCAAGCTAAACTGCTTAACATTCCAATTATCCTTACTTTAGGTACACGTTTCATTATTGAAGGTAATGAGAAGTGGTGGCAGGATTTCATTAACGAATACGTGACTGTCATTGCAATGAATGAAGATGAAGGTGAAGCATTAACAGGCTTTACTGATCCACTGCTTGCTGCTGATGCGGCATTAGAATGGTGTGATCTTGTTCTATGTACTGCTGGTGCTGAAGGCCTGTATATGGCTGGTTACACGGATGAAGAAAACAAGCGTGAAACAAGTGGTCAATTATTGCCTGGTACTATCGCTGAATTTAACCGTTATGAATACAGCCGTCCAATGCGTTTAGCTGATACAACTGACCCGGTAAAAATGTATTCACACATTGCACCGTACTTAGGTGGTCCAGTTGAAATTAAAAATACCAATGGTGCTGGTGATGGTGCTTTATCTGCAATCTTGCATGATATGCTAGCTAACTCTTATCATCGTGATATCGTGCCTAATTCTGATAAGCACACCGCGAGCTGTCTGGCTTACTCATCTCTGTCACAGTTATGTAAATATGCAAACCGTGTTAGCTACGAAGTATTAGCACAGCACTCTCCACGTTTGTTAAAAGGCTTACCAGAACGTGAAGATTCATTAGATGAAGGCTATTGGTCTAGTTAATAGTTTTAGCTATTGATATTCACGCTTATAAATACTAAAAATGGCGAGTAACTAAACAGGTAATCAGTTTAGTTGCTCGCCATTTTTATGCCCATAATTCACTCGAACAAAGCGCGTATTCAGTGTCGAGCCTCACTTAATTTAGCTAAGCTAGTATTCGGTGACGAGCATATTAAAAAAGGCGGCTGAATATTGCGTGATCGGTGAAGCCTGTCTCGGTTGTTCTGCATCGCGTGGTAGCGGGTTATAACCACTGACCATCAGTACAAATGGTACCATGTGATTTTTCTGAGTTTTTACAATACCGACTAAGTTGGATAAACCTTTCAACGATCCCGTTTTCGCCACGATATTACCTGTCAGCTGTTTAGTCAGTAACCCGCGACGATATTGCAATGTACCATCCACACCAGCGATTGGCATCGTGGCTAATAGCTGTAATTTATCATCGTGTTTGATGGTATAAGCAAGCACACTAAACATTGTTTCAGCAGAGACTAAGTTATGACGCGATAAGCCTGAACCATCAGCGATGACGCTAGAGGTTAGCGATATGCCTTTATCCGCTAGAATTTCATGCATGGCTTTAGCGCCATTACGGTAGTTTCCTGGCTGCTGAAAGTACTCTGCGCCAATGGTTTTAAATAAAATATCGGCGATTAGATTATCTGACTCTTTCATCATTTCGGTAATAATCGTGGCTAATGGCACGGACTCATGATTAAGCACCAGTGCTGATGTTATTGTTTGCTGGTTTTCAACAATATTACCGGTAAATTTAATCTTGGCGTGGCTTAGCTCTGCTTTAAGCACGGCGGAAAAATAAGTCGCAGGCTCTGATATAGCAAAGGACAAGGGTAAATTGCGTTTAGAAGGTGTTATACAGCCGAACAAGGTGTAATTATTACCTGGGTGACGTGTTACCTCTAAATCACAGAACTGTGCTTGTTGCTGTTCTTTGGTCATTATGTCGACTTCACTGACTAAGCTTAATGGCTCGTAATCAGGAATATAGATGGTTGCTTTTTTAAGATCTGCCGAGCGTTTTAGATTACCCAACACGCAATTACCATTGATAACTAAGGCTGACGCTTGAGTCGCATAGCAAACGGCTTGATCGTTCCAGACCTGGCCGTTCCCCCAATTATAACCATTAAAGCGACTTTGATTAAGGCTGATGTCGCCATTAATACGCGTAATACCTTTGGCTTTGAGCTGCTTAAGCATGCCACGTAGATCTTCTCTGGTGAAAGTAGGATCACCGGTGAAATTGAATTCAGTGTCGCTGATACTTTGTTGCTTGATTGCACCATGTAAACTGGTATTGAAGGTATACTTATCGGTGAGATAAAGCTTCGCGGTCAATGCTGTCAGTAATTTTTGGGTTGAAGCTGGCGTGAGCAGTAACTCGGTATTTTGCTGACTAATGATGTTGCTGGTTATGTCTTCGGTGGCGCTGAAAGGCTGGCCAATCATATAAGCGACGTTGGTACCTGAAGGCAAAAGTGCTTGTAAAGGCGCTAGTTCATCGGCATGAACAGTCATGCTAATAAAGTAGAGAGTAAGGCTGTAAAGATAAATTCGTAACATATTATTTTTTAATACTAAAAGCGATGTGGACGATTATTCTAGCGGACATTGTGCTCTAATAGAATGCGAATCATTAAATAACACTAAAATATTCGCTATCAACACGAGTATGATGTACTTGGTTTGTTCTGCTTTACATTATTATTTATAAATAGTAATAGTCGTAATACGAATAAAAATTGTAATAGTAATACAAAGGTGAGGTTGTGACTAAAACGGAATCGAGTTTATGGATTGTGTATCTGATTGAAACTGATGCGGGCTTATATTGTGGTATTACAACGGACATGGAAAGACGCTACAAACAACATTGTAATGGTACGGGCGCTAAATTCTTTCGTCGTGCTAAACCAATACGTATAGCCTATACAGAAACCCAGCCTGATAGAAGTACAGCAAGTAAACGTGAATATGCGATTAAGCAGTTACCACGCAAACAAAAACTCGCGCTGGTCAATTCTGCGAGTCTTTGTCTGTAGTTATTTGTTAGTGCATATTAAACGGCTTTAGCTAAAATCTCTGGTACGCCGGCCGTTTGTAGTGTTGAAGGGTTACCATCGAGCGCAGCTGAGAAATTAACTGGTTTAATTTTAGCGGCTTTATCGGCATCAAATACTGGGATTTGTGCCATCGCATGTTCAGTTAATGCAAGGATTGTCAGCGATGGATTCACGCCTAAATTACCCGCGATAATTGAACCATCGAGAATACGCAGATTCTTATAGCCATAAGTCTGGCCTGAATCATCGAGCACTGCCGTTGCAGGGTCCTTACCCATACGAGCGCCCCCCATCATATGCGCCGTGATAGGAGTGCCTGCAATGACCTCTAAGGCGAGATTACCTGCGTCACCGCCTGAATGCTTAATGTAATGTTCCGCGACTTTCTGCGCGATCGGGAAGTAATTCCTGAGCTTCTCGTCACCTTTATGTTGGACAGGTATCCAAGTTGGAGTGAAAGGGGAGTGCCAAGAGCGTTTACTCTCAATGTGGATATTATTTTGTGCCGTTTGCATGACTAATAAAATGATGGTGTCTTTGGCCTTACCAACCGGGTTCAGCATTTTTAGGGTTTTAATGGGTTGCTTGGCAATGTTCGCCAGCATAGTCACTGAGCGGGGGATCCCGGATTGCTTTGATGTCAGAGGTACTGACATGCCTCCGGTGAATGCAGCATCACTGCCTTTGGCATAACGCACAATCTCAACTTTGGTTTCCTCATCAGGTGAGAAGATCGAGGTGATAGCTGTACCATTCCAAACTTCTTCTTTTTGTTCTTGCTGGGTTAAACGATTGTGTGAAACAGTTAACAGTGTTTCCGAATTTGTTAGTACATTCTGACCTAGATTAGGACTTAGATTCGGTAATGTTTTTTCTACGTCTCGCATTCTTAGTAATAACGGCATAGTACCAAATACACCGCCTGAAACAACAACACCACGCGTTGTGAGTGTGTACTTTTTCTTATTAAATAGCCCAAGGCCTTCGGTGATATGGATGGTATAACCCGCGCTACCATCTTTAATGCCATTTTCATCAGCAATGGGTTCAATCTTGGTCACGTTTGACTCAGGGCGGATCTCTGCGCCATTACGTTCAGCAAAGTAGAGGTAGTTCTTATCCAGGCTATTCTTGGCATTATGGCGACAACCTGACATACAGTTACCACAATAGGTACAGCTATTACGCTTGGGACCGTCACCATTAAAGTAGGGGTCTCCACGGTCTTCACCTAAGCGTTCTACATTAATATTTTGTGAAACTTTATCTTCACCTTTTGGATAGAGTAGGCCGCTGTATACTGTTTTAAATGTATCTTCACGTCCCATATCGGTTGCGACGTCTTTTAAAATAAGATCGGCTGGACCAAAGTAACGATTTTTTTGTACGCCAATCATGCGTTGTGCTAATGCGTAATAAGGAGATAGGCGTGCGTGCCAGTCATCGTGCATCCCTGTCCATGATGGGTCGGCAAATATACTCGCTTCTGGAATAAGGTGGGTATTACCGTAAACGAGTGAACCTCCGCCAACAGCACTGCCGTGAACGAGGCTGATTTTACGTGTTACGGTGAAGGTAAACGGTCCTGTTAACCCCAATTGCGGTAACCACATGAAGCGTTTTAAATTCCAGCTGGTGCGTGAGAATTCCTTCGTTTCAATACGCTTACCGCGTTCTAATACTAATACTCGAAATCCTTTTTCTGTCAAACGCAATGCGCTGGCTGAACCACCAAAACCAGATCCGATAATAATCTGGTCAAAATCAAAGTTAGTACTCGACATGTATACTCCTACTGCTAATCCGTTAATTTCACATCAACATTGTGCTTCCAGCACTATATTTATTCTAGAGTATCTGTGATGTGTCCATTAGGTTAATGAATGCTAATGACTTAAATATGTTATCAAAATGCTACCTTCGTTGTATGTACCATACTCTAGGTAACTGACGGAAGGTTGATGTAATTATTTGTTAATAATGTATTAACCCTTACTTAAAGAATACTCGTAAAATTACTAGGCTGTCTCGTTTAGCGACGCTTTCATCAATTAAACCGTGTTAGCGTTAACTTATTGGAATGCCCACGTGAAATAGATCACAAAAGTGAAACATTGTTAAATATGTCTAACGAGGTATGAAATGCAAATACATAAAAATATACCAATTAATCATAAAGGGCAGGATTTCTTTGTTGGCGATATTCATGGTGAATATGAGTTGTTATTTACAACCTTAACGCAATGTCAGTTTAACTTTGAATGTGACCGTTTGTTTTCTGTTGGTGATCTTGTTGATAGAGGAAGTGACTCTATAGCATGCTTAGCATTGTTACATGAACCGTGGTTTTTCGCTGTTCGTGGTAATCATGAAGAAATGCTACTCGCTGATGAGGATAGCGAATTGGCTCGTATTCATCGCAGTGCTGGTGGCGAGTGGTTTTTTCAGTGCTCATTAGTAGAGCAACGCAGATTGAAAATGTTGGTTGAAGCACATTGTCCTTTTGCGTTTACTATTGAGTCACAATTTGGCCCTATTGGTGTTTGCCATGCCAATTCACCGCATAACTGGTCTGCATTACAAACTGCAACAATTGATGATATCGAGTTATTACAAGATAGTGCTTGGTCGACAAAGCAATATCAACAGGTGAAGAAAGGGGAGCTATTTAATATCTCAGGGGTTAAATTTGTGGTTCATGGGCATGTTAATTGTGCGCGGGTAACGACGAACTTAAATCAGCTCTGGATAGATACATTGATGCGGACAAGACGATTAACAGTCTTGTCCGCACAACAAGCGTATATGGTGATAGCTTAGCTTTGGCTTTTAATGTTTAGTTCTGGTCTTGCGCTGGTGTTGCTTTATAAAAATAATTTAACTCAGTCAGAATTTGATTAAACTGAGTATCCAGCATTGATTCTCGTGGCATCGGTTTGTAGTCATCTCGACTTCTCACGTTATGATTACCTTGGCTAGTGAATAGCCCTTGATAAGAGAACTGGGTGATGGTGTCTTGTTGTAGTATCACAAAGTTATTCTTATCACCGAGTAGTTGCCATGATTTAAACTCACCAGCGAATAAATCAATACCGTTACTGTAATCTGATATTGGATTATTGACGGCGTTTAGATTGGTCAAAATAGTCGGCACCAAATCAGTACTGTTAGTGTCTTGTTCTATTACACTTGGCTTTTTACCCGGCCACACTATAAATAAGGGTACTTGCGTTTGATAGATGGAGTAATTACTACCATAACCCCATGAGTGATCTTCTGAATCATTAAATTCATTACCGTGGTTCGCAGTAAAAATAATCACGGTATTATCATATTTCTTCGATTGTTTTAACTGATAAACAATTTTAGCGACTGCTTTGTCTACATAACTCACGCTGTTTCGATAACTATTAAATAACGCGATTTGGCGATTGCTTGCCTGGCTGTTCAAGTCTTGAATGTTAGGATAGAACAGGGCTGGAAAACCTGCTGGTGTATCCATTTTTTGCACTGATTCTAAGCTAACATAGGCAAACCAAGGCGTTGTGGTGTCTTGCTCTCTTATCCATTTACGGGTTTCTGTTACCGTCTCTTTATCGTTTTCAGTACCTTCTACGATAGTTGTTTGGGGACTATCTAAATTAATGAAGGTCGTTTGTTTTTGTTTATGTTTTGATAAATCTTCGGTATTAAAGATACCTAGGTTGTAGTTAGCCTGAACAAAATAATCGAGCATGAAAGGGGATTTTGCTGATATTTCGATATCATCCCAATATTGTGGCGCCAACCCATACATAATGCCGAAATTACCTAGTAAACTGCCGTTACTGATACTGAAATGATTATTGAATCGTTGGCCTTTTCGCGCCAGTTTAGACATTTCAGGCATGACACTATCATTAAGCATATCAGCTCTAAGTGCACTGATATTAATTAATAATACGTTCAAATCTTGTTTTTCATCGTTCACGTCTAATGGTTTTTTAGGGTAGTCGAGACGTGAATCTGATTGTTTTTTGGTGTCGCTGACACGTTTATTGAAAGCTTCTTTATCTAACCAGCCATACTTAGCGAGGAAGGTTCTTGCTGTCATCGGGTAGGCAAGTGGGAAGTTTGCTTTCTGCGCTGTGATAGGGCGATAAACTGCGGCATCCGCCCACATATGTAATAAGTGACCAGTTAAGAAACAGCAGAAAAAGAAAATAGCGATAATAGGGCCAAGTTTAAAACGACTTAACGGTCTTAACCTGTGCCATAGCAAGCTTGAAATAAGTAACTCAAGTAAGAATAAGAACGGCACGAAAGCAAAGAGAGTCTGCCAGTCTGAGTTAAGTGTTTGTTCACTTTCACCGAGTAATATCTCAAAGATAATTGGGTTTATGTGTAAATTATACAGCTTAAAGATTTCGGTATCGATAATTAATAACGATAATCCCACGGTGGCAAAGATAACGGTGAGGAATCGCAGTGCTCGTGGAAAGGGTATGACAAAGCTGATCGGGAAGATCACCACAAGATACATTATAAAAATGATAAAACTGAAGTGACCAAGCAAGCTAATGAGAGAATAGGCTTGACCGAGCATCGTTTCAGGCCATTCGGCGATGAAAAGGTAACGTGATGCAAGTAAGATCGCCAGTAAGATGTTGGCTAAGCTAAACCAGTGGCCCCAACTAATAATCTTGGAGACTTGATCGCGGTAATGATGTCCTGTTTCTAGCATAAGTTAAACTGCAGTCTCTAATAGTACTTTAATAGTGTAATGAGTAAAAATAAATGACAAGGCATCCTTGCCTATCATTTTAATTAATGTGATGTATCTTTAGACTTTACTGACGCAACAAGTGCTTTAGCAAATTTCTCTGCTACCGCTTGGCGCTGTTTTGGTGATAAAGATGCGTTGATGATGTTCGCAGCTGCATTACCAAGAACCATTAAGCCAAGGTCTAAGGGTGCATCGTGTTTTTCTAGTACATCGATAACTTCATCAATTACTTTTTCAACTTTATCACTTTTGTATTTAGAAACTATAGGCATAATTTAATCTTTTAATGTATGAATGGGCAAAGATGATTATAATACCTCACAGAATTCATTAACTCTAATACTTTAAATATATGCAGCTAAAATTAAATAACATTATTCTACATTCATTAGCCTTTAACACCGAAGGTGAGCTTAAATGCTACCCACGTAATGAAGAGCTAGCTAATTCACAGCCTGTTGAAGAGCTTGCGAGCGAATTACACCGTATTTATAACGCTAAGCCAGCAAAAGGATTTGGTTACTTTAAATGCGCAGAAGAAGACAATAGTCGTTTACCTTTTGAGAGCGAATTGCGTAAATTTATCGATGAAGAGAGTAACTTTGTTGATTTTTCAAGCGCTGCGTCGAGTTTATTAGTTGGCGAATTATTAAAATATGACTTTGTGACCCAAGGTATTTTGGCATTTGTACATTATAACTGGATGGCTTCAGACTATCTGATCGTCGCGTTATTAGAAAATAAAGACAGTGTGATGGTGACTGAGCAGCTTGATCTGAACAGTTCACATTACCTAGAACTGTCTAAAGTGCAATTGGCCGCTAAAATCGATTTGACTGAATGGCGACAAAATAGCGATTCAAAGCGCTACTTATCTTTCATCAAAGGCCGCGCTGGTCGTAAGGTGTCAGACTTCTTCCTCGACTTCCTAGGCTGTACAGAAGGTATGGATGCTAAAATACAAAACGCAGGTCTAATGCGCGCTGTAGATGAATTCTGTCATGTTGCCGAGCTAGACGCTGATGAGGCAATTCAAGCACGTGAGCAAGTTGCACAATACTGTAATGAGCAAATTAAAGAAGGTAATGAAATTGAAGTTAAAGATCTGTCAGATCATTTAGCGGATGTTTCATCTCGTGACTTTTATCAGTACGCATCTGAAGCTTACGAGCTTGAAGATAGCTTCCCTGCTGATCGTGGTGCGGTACGTAAACTGACGAAGTATGTCGGACAGGGCGGTGGTTTAAGTGTTAGCTTTGATCAGAAATTGATGGGCGAACGCATTAGCTACAATGCACAAACTGATACACTTACAATTGTTGGTATTCCGCCGAATTTACGTGAACAGTTGACTCGCCGTAGTAACTCGGAAGACGATAGCGAATAATCATTCATTTATTCGTTACTGCTTCAATAAAATCTGGTGGTAGTTAATCTTGTATAGCTATCACCAATATTCTTTTCTTAGTACTGCCTCAATCATTTCGTTATTAGATTAATTTGTTTTCGATAGACTTAACTTGCTTTAGCCCCCATTCCCCTTTTATCGCTACTTTTAGCATCATATCTAAGAAGATATGTAAGCCGTTGTTATCTAGATCAAGACAAATACCGTGATTTTCTCGAGAGTAAATATATAAAGCGACTAGGTTATCAGGCTTTTTATCTAAAGATATACGTGTGGTTAGTAGTGCATCAGGCTGTGCTGGCGTCGATTTTTTCTGTATCTCAGTCCTGCCAGCTGCATCATGTAATGCTTGCTGGTGCTTATCTGCAAATGATGCTTCTTGATTCGTTTTATTTTCTTTGTAACAAGATTGGATTTTATCTAACTCATATTGGAGGGTTAATTCTGCGTTAAGCATTTCTAATAACTTTTTGCACATGTGCCGAGTGAGCCACCATTGAGGATGATTTATATTATTAGAAACGATGAGTAGCATGCGATCTTCAACAGGGTTATAAGTTAAGCTGACTTGGCTCATTCTTAGTCCTTACAGGTTCATATACGATGTATTGATATTACTTAATACTAGTTTTTACATTGCAAAGTGCAAATACAAATGAAAAACAGTTTTGGGGTAACTAAAATGCAGATTAGATGGAAGTGGACTATGGGATTTTTGCTATTACGTAGGGGTTATATAAGGGAGCTTTGAGCCCCCTTATATCAATTATTTAGTCAGCTAATAGTCAAACGACTATAGCAATATGACTATGCTTCAGCAGTTACTTTTGCTGTTGCAGCTTTAACTACTTTTTGAACTTTTGCTGGTTCAGTTTTTAATTCGCTGATCATTTGTGCAAGAAGGTCAATTTTACTTTCAACTTCATTTAGTTTTTGACCTTGAACACCAGTAAAACGGCTAGTAATGCTTTGCGCTTTAGTTTCAATTGTTTCTAAAGAGATTTTTTTACCTAAAAGCGCTGAAACTTGCTCTTTTACTTGAGGTTCAACTTGTGTACCGCGCTCAACTAAAGATTCAAAAAGTTGCGTTGCTTTATCTGATGACTTTGATGCTTCATCAACGATTGTGCCATAAACACCAAAACCTGCAGTGATAGATGTTTTTGCTGTTTCTTTTGCGACATTGTAGATAGTTTCTACTTGGTTTAGTAAGTTAGCCATGGTTATCACTCCTAGTGAAAGTATGTAGATTAAGGTTTCTTTTCAGTTGAGTT
Organism: Moritella sp. F3; assembly: GCF_015082335.1. Taxonomy (NCBI): domain Bacteria; kingdom Pseudomonadati; phylum Pseudomonadota; class Gammaproteobacteria; order Alteromonadales; family Moritellaceae; genus Moritella; species Moritella sp. F3. The sequence goes on from NZ_BLRL01000003.1 coordinate 284,988, forward strand.
AATCATATTGCTTTTATTTAGAAATCACATTCCAGAGCAAAATAAAAATGATTATTATCTGAATAAAAGTTAAATGGCTTGTTAGGGAGGCATTATAGGAAACGGTCTTTTAGGAAACCAAGTTACAAGGCTTGCAGAGAAGTTCTATTTCAGTCTAAATATAAGGTTGGTGTAATGCACATTTGTGATGCTTATATGAAAATTTTGTGAAACATTGATATTCATCCTGCTAAATGGGTTATTTAAAGTTATACTTTTGCTTCTTCAAATCCCCACCTTATTTGGATGAATAGTTCGGGTTAATAATGTGGGTGAATTTTAATTTGTTAAAAAAGGATAGAACAATCATGGCGTTCAAACATATTGTAATGTGGACTTTGCTAGACACTGCTAATGGTAATGATAAAAGCACAAATGCTAAATTAGCGAAAGAAGCACTTGAAGCGCTTAATGGTCAGATCCCAGGATTACAACACTTGGAAGTGGGTATTGATTCTCTACAAGGTGCGGGCTCTTACGATCTAGTATTGATTGCAGATCTAGACTCTCGTGCTACATTAGATGTATATCAAGATCATCCTGCACATCAAGCGGTATTACCTATGATGAAAAGCATCACAAGTCAGCGTGCAGCGGTAGATTATTAATCTAATTTTTTGCTATTAATATAAGCGAAGACTGTAGAAAGTGAGAAACATATAAATAAAAAGGAGAGCGCTTGCTCTCCTTTTTGCATTTTATAGTTTAAGGTTATAGCTTAAAGTCATAGTTTTAGGTTACAGCTTAGCGCTATGGCTTAAGCCTTGTGTGAAAAGGTATCGCGCAAGTTATGTGCAGCGGTAACCATGTTCTGTAATGCTGCTTCTGTTTCTTGCCAACCGCGGGTTTTAAGGCCGCAATCTGGATTAACCCATAGACGCGCAACGTCAATGTATTCACTGGCATTGGTGATTAGCTGCGTCATCCACTCAACACTCGGTACATTTGGTGAATGAATGTCATAAACACCAGGACCAATATCATTCGGGTAGCTAAAGTCAGTAAACGCTGACAGTAATTCCATATTAGAGCGTGACGTTTCAATCGTGATCACATCGGCATCTAATGCCGCGATTGAAGGCATAATTTCGTTAAACTCGCAGTAACACATGTGAGTATGGATCTGAGTATTATCTCTTACGCCTGACGCACTGATACGGAACGCTTTTGTTGACCAATCTAGATAAGCCTGTTGCTCGCTGCTACGTAGCGGTAGGCCTTCGCGTAGTGCGGGCTCATCAATCTGAATGACTTTAATACCAGCTTGTTCTAAATCAACGACTTCATCACGAATAGCTAAGGCAATTTGGTTAGTTTGTTCTTCACGGCTAATATCATCACGCGTAAACGACCAACATAAGATTGTCACAGGGCCTGTTAGCATGCCTTTCATTAACTTACTCGTTTGTGCTTGAGCATACTTACTCCAAGCGACAGTCATTGGTGCAGGGCGAGAAATATCACCAAAGATGATAGGTGGTTTAACGCAACGCGTACCATAGCTTTGTACCCAACCGTTTTTAGAAAATGCAAAACCATCAAGCAATTCACCAAAGTATTCAACCATGTCATTACGTTCTGGCTCACCATGTACTAGCACGTCAAGTCCCAGTGCTTCTTGGCGGGTGACCACATCTTTGATCTCAGCTTGCATTTTGGTGATGTATTGATCTTGGCTAATTACGTTTTGTTTAAATTGATTACGCGTTTGACGAATATCACTCGTTTGTGGAAATGAACCAATCGTCGTTGTTGGGAAAAGCGGTAAATTCAATTCTTGCTGCTGGCTAACAATACGTTTAGTAAATTCGCTATGGCGCTGTGCATCTTGGTCTGTGATTGCCGCAACGCGTGCTTTAACAGCTGCATTATGAATGCGTGTTGATGTTGCGCGCGAGGATACAACAGCTGTTGATCTTTCGAACTGCGTAGCTAATGCTTCACTGTTAATACCGCTTAGCACTGCATTGATACTGCTTATTTCAGTTAACTTTTGTGTTGCATAAGCTAACCAAGACTTTAATTCTGCATCAAGCTTGGTTTCGTTATCAAGATCAACCGGGCTATGTTGTAGCGAGCATGATGAAGCAATCCATAAGCGTTCACCCAACTGTGTTTTTGCTTGTTGTAGTGAGCTTACCGATGTTGCTAAATCATTACGCCAAATATTACGGCCATTAACGATACCCGCAGATAAAATCGCGTCAGCAGGCAGTAATGCTAATGCTGTTTCAAGTTGCTGTGGTGCGCGAGATAAGTCAATGTGAAAACCATTAACCGGTAATGAGAATGTAAGTTCAGCATTATCGCCGAGTGCGCCAAAGTAACTCGTGAGTAATAGCTTATTAGTGCCTTGCGATAGCTCAGCATAGCTGGTAGTAAAAGCTTTTTTCCAGTCACTTGTTAGGTCTTGAACTAGAATTGGCTCTTCGATTTGCAGCCATTCAATGCCTTCCGCAGCGATATTAGCGAGCAATTGCTTATAAGTTGTAACGAGCTGAGGTAGCAGCGCTAATTTATCAAAGTCACTGTTCGTTTTGCTTAATGATAAATAGCTTAACGGCCCTAACAGAGTTGCTTTAATTGGGAAGCCAAGTGCTTTTGCTTCTTGGATCTCTTCAATTAATTGGTTGTAGCTTAATGCGAACTGTTGATCTTCGTTAAGCTCAGGCACAAGGTAGTGATAGTTAGTATCAAACCATTTAGTCATTTCGCACGCTGCAGCTTGTTGACCACAACAAGGGCTTGAACCACGCGCCATATTAAATAGTGTATCAAGCGTGATTGTTTCTTCTTGATGACGGGCAGGGATAACACCTAATGTCGCTGATAATGCTAATACTTGATCGTACCAAGCAAAATCGCCGACAGTGATGAAATCTAAACCTGCATCAATTTGTTGCTGCCAGTGCTTTGATCGTAAGGTTTTACCTACGCTTTCTAATTCAGTTTTAGTGATGTCACCTTTCCAATATGACTCAATTGCTTTTTTTAATTCACGGTCTGCGCCAATACGTGGGAATCCTAATATGTGTGATTTAGCCATTTGCAACTCCATTTGATTTGTTTGATGTGTTATAAATACTCTTAAACGTAAAGCCGTTTAGATGGCTAAAGTATTGACTATTATATCACGTGAATCAAATTCATATTTTTACTGATTAAGTTGAAATTAATTGAAGTTGGCTTTATGCTGAATTTAGTCATCAGTTTAAAAGGAAATTAACGATGCTCGAAGTTAAGCATTTGAAAACCATCATCGCATTAGAAAAAACAGGCTCGTTAGTTGAAGCATCTGAAAGTCTTTACATGACACAATCAGCTCTGTCACATCAGATTAAAGATCTTGAAGAACGTTTAAATACGTCGTTATTTATTCGTAAAACCAGACCATTGCGCTTTACGGTTGCAGGTGAGAGGGTACTTAAACTGGCGAAATCAGTACTCCCTATGTTTGCTAATACAGAGCGTGATATCAGTCGGTTATTATCAGGTAATGCCGGGCGTCTGCATATGGCCATTGAATGCCATAGTTGTTTTCAATGGTTAATGCCTGCGATTGATGTATTTCGCGATCAATGGCCAGAGGTAGAATTAGATTTAGCGTCTGGTTTTAGTTTTGCGCCATTACCAGCACTGAAACGGGGTGATGTCGATCTCGTCGTAACGTCCGATCCACAAGTCTTATCCGGTGTGCATTACGAACCGCTGTTTAGCTATCAGCCAATGTTAGCGGTGAGTCGCCATCATGCGCTGGCTAGTAAGTCTTATATTGACCCTGAAGATCTGGCGACAGAAACCTTAATTACCTATCCTGTGGAACAAGAACGGCTTGATATATTTAATTTATTTTTAGATCCTGCAGGTGTATCACCTCATGCCATTCGTCATGCGGAATTAACCATTATGATGCTGCAGTTGGTGGCGAGTGGTCGTGGTGTGGCGGCATTACCTAATTGGGCATTAACCGAGTATTTAGAGAAGGATTATATTCTTGCTAAGCCACTTGGAGAAGAGAGTTGTTGGACGACGTTGTATGCAGCGATCCGTGTTGAGCAGCTTGACATGCCCTACATGAGTGAGTTTTTGAAAGATGCGAAAGCAAGCTCTTTTCAGCAGCTAAAAGGGATTAAAATCGCTAGCATAATCAATGCTTAAATATTAAAAAGGGAAATATGCACAGTGTGTATCTCCCTTTTTATCGATTACTATTTGACTCTATAGCGACTCTATTTTTATATTGTCGCCATAGCTACAGCTATTTTATTCTACAGATAGCAGCACATTATAAACACAGAATGTTACTTCTCATCTAACAGTTGTTTGATTAGCATTCTAACCGTATCAATATCAAATGGTTTATCACATAACGCGGAAACACCAGCTTGCTTGACTGCTGATAATTGAGCGTTGCCTTCTTCAGACGTCACCATCATGATTGGCAGATAAGACAATTCAGGATTCATTCTGATCTTTTCAACTAATTCTTTACCGTCCATTTCTGGCATATTGTAATCAGTCACGATCAAATCAAAGGTGTTTTGTGCTAAATACTCGAGTGCCTCCACGCCATTTTCAGCAGATGTAACGCCTTCAATGCCCATGCTGTTTAATACACGGCAAATATGTTTTCTGGCGGTTAAGCTATCATCAACGACCAAGATACTTAATGCTGTCACATCATAGAGATCTAGCTCCATTTCTTCTGGTTCAATATAGCTAAGTGTCGAGTTTAGTGCACGCTGTAAATCAATAAACTTAAATGGCTTAGGTAAAATAGCAATTGCGCCAGCTTGCTTCACTTTGTCTAATACTGAAAAACGTTGCTCGCTGGAAATGAGCATAAAGGCGATGCTTTCAGTGAGTCTATTTGATTTAACAAATTCGGCTAACTCAGCACCTGAGCCATCTTCAAAATACATCGCACTGATGATCAGGTCGGGGATAAATCCCGTTAAACTCTGCTTTGCTTGCGCGATTGAAACAACACATTCGATGTTATCAACGCCCGCATCTTGCAACTGCGTTTTGATAAATTTATTTTGTGTAGTCGAAGGCTCAATTAATAAAATAGACAGATCACGAACTTCAAGACTCATATTATTCCTTTTTATATAAGTTTATATTACTACTAATTAACTAATACATAATGAATGTAGCTAATTATCCCGTCTAAAATATCCTGACTTGGCATAAGAGTCTAGTTTTACTGTGATGAAAAGTGACTTTGATTGTCGATATTTATTGTGATGGCTAGGTTATTTATTCTGTTCTGTTTACGTAATATTCGCTACTAGCTAGGTGAATAGGATGCTCCTGTGAAATAGGTGTTCTTCGTAATATAATGGGAGAGCATAATACAAACCAAGGAGTAAGCTATTTACTGCTTGGTTTGTGCTCATAATTTAGGTGATGTGATTAATTCCTCTCAACAGCGCTTGTTGGTAATGTCGTTACTTGTGTTGTTTCAATGGCAACACCTTCAAGTGTCGCACTGATAACGGCGGCATCAACAAGTACCGTATTGATAACGCTCTCATCTTTAGAGGCATCAGCAAGTGCCGTATTGATAATGTTCTCATCTTTAGGGGCATCAACAAGTGCCGTATTGATAACGTTCTCATCTTTAGGGATATCTACAAGTACGGCATTGATAACGCTTTCATCTTTAGCTACATCTTCAAGTGCTACGGCATTGTCAGTGACTTGAATAGTCTCATCATCAGTGTCAAATTCACTTAGCATTGCAGAAAGCTCAAGTTTAAAGGTATTCACTTGCTGTTTATAGGACAGATCAGAAAGATCTTGGCCTAGAAATTTATGCCCAAAATCTTCGAGTGTGGCGCGGTAATGTAATACTATTTGCTCGCGTTGCTTTTTATCTAGTTTATTGATCCAATCGACATCGCTGCTCACGTGTTCTGCACTTTTAATATATTTGTCGGCTAAATTAGCAGCGTCATCTAGGGCTATTACATCTCGTGGACTTGAGGTGATAACTGTCGTTAGGTTCTGCAGTTCCTGTTGGACACGGTTGTAGCTTTGCGGAATTAATCGTTGATTTAATTGGTCAAACTTATCTTCTAATGGTGAGTAATACTCTGCAGTGACAATGTTGATTTCAAGCTCATTTAGTTTTTTTTGTAACTTATCACGGTTAGTGGCTTGCCAGGATGAGGCATTATTCGTTTCGATATTGCTGATTAATTTATTCATGGCTTTATTGATGTATGCAAAATCACGTTGCCAAGTTGGTGTTATTTTAGGTGATAGGTATTCAATATCAGCGAGTGGTTTAGATAAAAAAGCAATGACTTTGGCTTTGGTTTGTTCTGCTTGAAGCAATCTATCATTGACTTCGCGAACACTGGCGAGTACTTTTTCTTCTGAAGGCCCCCCAAAGAATCCTTGGTCACTTGGGTCAAATCGGTTAACGATATAATGCATACTCTCGATGTCTTTTTGGACCGATTTCCAAGTCTTTGGAGCATAAAATGTGAAGTTTTCATCACTGGCCTGGAGATAACTTTCTTCAACTAGGGCTACTGCATCATTCACTCTTTGATTCGCCTGAATATTGATTTCAGCCATTCTTTGTAACTCATCGGTCGATACCGTTTTATTTTCGAAACTAGCGCAACCAGTAACAAGTGTGATCAGCAGCGCTGTGTGAGTAATTTTTAACATTCGCATATTGTATAATCCTAAACTAGAGGAAACTTGCAGAGCTTCATTTAAGACTAGCGGTGCTTTGGGTATTTGCAGTGAGAATGGTAAGTGCTGACGTTATGCCGTGGAAAAATTGCTGCTGCAGGGGAGGGCAAATAAAATAGAAAGTGACGTGTTCTGAATTGTTTAGGGTAAATTCTGCAGCTTAGATGTGATGATTAAACTGCAGAAATAAATTTATGCACTGACATTCGTTGTTGGCAAACTAAAGCTAAATGTTGTCCCTTGGGATAGTACGCTTGATACCGAAATATGAGCATGATGCAATGATAATAGTTTCGCCACGATAGCGAGTCCTAACCCTGAGTTTCCTTGTTGACCATTGACGGTATTTTTAGCTCTAAAATGAGCATCAAAAATATGGTCAACATCTTCTTTAGGGATCCCAACACCAGAGTCTGCGATACTAATGATAAGTTGACTCTCTTTCGGTTGCAGCTGGATCTTAATACTGTCACCTGACTGGCAATGCCTTAGTGCATTATCCACTAAGTTAGTAAGTACCCGCTCTAATTTGGCGATGTCGGCAATCGCTTGTAGGCTAGGATCTTTAGGCTCAACAGATAAGGTAATATTTTTTTGCTGTGCCTGAAGTTGAAATTTACTTAATACATCTTGTGCGAGTTCAGCTACCGCGACAGGCTCTTGATATAAGCTCACTGTATTACTATCTAATTGTGCTAGTTCGATAATTTGTTCAACTAAACGCTGTAATTGATTCGCATTCTTTTGCGCTACTTGTATAAAGTCTGTGCCTGCAGCGTCTGGATATTGCAGCAACCAGGTTTCCAGATAACCTTTCAATGAGGCTAGTGGTGTTTTTAAGTCATGTGATATGTGTGACAACATTTCCCGACGCAGTTGTTCCGTTGATTTTATCTGTGTCAGTTGTTTGTTGATCTTACTTTCTAATGAGCCAAAATTATTATGTAGATTAATAATTTCGTTAGCCGCATATTGATTGGGAGTTGAATTCGAGACCGTGCTGAAATCACTATTCACAAAGTTAGCCATATCTTTATCTAATTGACTGATAGGGCGAACAAGTCGTGCAAAAATAAATACTAATAATGCAAAGGCCAGCGCAAAGAATATGATCAAGGCTGCAAGGATCTTATACATATCACTGTCGAATGCTAAATTTTTCACAATACTGTCGTATTTATCACCGCCGAGGATCACAAATACATAGCCAATTTGTTGGCTATTTTTGAATATTGGCGCTGATGAGAACAGTTTTTGTTGGTCTGGGCTTCTTGGATTATCGGCATAAATCGGATAATCAGCACCCTTAATAAAACGCTCGAGTGGTGCGGTATTAATGTTATTACGTTTTATCTTACTCGGTTCAGCTGCGTATACTAAAAGTTGGCCGCGGTTATCTGTGATGTATATTTCATAGCTTGGGCCAAGTAGCATTAAGCTATGAAAGGCGGGCTTGAGTGCTGAACGGCTAATATCGCCTTGCTGTAAATCATCAGAGTAATGGATGATTTGCTGAGCGAGGTTCTTGTGTAGTGTTTGTTCGACACGGGCTGAGTTGGTATCGGTGATCGCGCAATAAATAACGAACAAGCCGGTTGCCATGATGACAAATAATATAATCAACGGGAATGTTATCTGTCCTAATAAGGATCTATGTGACATCGCTGACCTCCAGTTTATAACCAACGCCCCACACTGTTTTAATGTATGTCGGCTGCGCTGGGTTTGGCTCTATTTTATTTCTTAATCTATTCATGTGTGAGTTTACAGTATGTTCATAGCAATCGTTATGATAATCCCATACCTCAGCCAGTAACTGTTCTCTGCTGTAAACACGACCTGGGGATCTAGCTAAAAATAATAATAGTGAAAACTCAGTACTGGTTAGGGTAATTAAGGTGTCGTTTCTGCGTACGCTGTGTGTCGCTTGATCTATGATTAGATCGGCAATCTTAATTTTCTCTGGTTCGTTACTCTTCACCGCTTGTACATTACTACGACGTAGTAGTGCCTTAACACGGGCTTGTAGTTCTAAAACACTGAATGGTTTAGCGAGGTAATCATCTGCGCCAGCTTCAAGGCCTTGTACGCGGTCTAGTTCTTCAGTACGTGCTGTTAACATCATGATTGGTACAATGGCGTCAGTTGCACGTATTTTTTTGCATATGTCGAGCCCATCCATATCGGGTAGATTGAGATCTAACAAGATCAGTTGGAAGGTGTGTTCACTTAATTGCTGAAAAGCATCCTTGGCGTTATGGCAACAAATAACCTTGTTACCAATCATTTCTAGATTGATGCGTATTAAATTAGCGATATCCTGCTGGTCTTCGACCACCAATACATGTGTATCCATTGTATCCTTACCTCTTATACCAACTCGATATTTATTTATCGTATTATTGTGTTTTTAGCTATTTTTGTACATAGGTTGCATTGCAACTGCTAAGACAAAACATATTAGTCTTATTTAGTGCGATCTATGTTGGGTTTTTTATAACTGCTTGTATCGATATCATACATCTGCAACATAATTCATGCATTTTTATTTATCTTGGCTACCGTTAAATTATACCCCACGAATAGAGTGTAACAGCATGCTTGGTCAGATAACTGAAAGTGATAAATTAATTTTGTTATACCAATTTGAAACGCAAGGTGAATTAGCACCTGAGTCAATAATTGATATCTCTGATGAAGAAGCGCGATTTATCCGAACATCGGGTGAATATATTCTCTGGGAGTCGGGGAAAAGGGATTTTGATTATCCTGAGGTAGCTAATTCACATTGGTTAGAAACGACGTATTTGGGCCAAGCGGCTAAACTAGATTGCCTACAGTCCCACGATGCGATTTTATGCCCGCTATTTATGAGTAATCAATTTCGTGGCGAATGGCATATTCACAATGGATTTTTGCGAATGAACATAGAATCATCTCATCATCAAATGGAGTTATTTTCAGTTGCCAATGATGACTGTAATATTCATTCATTGTTATTATTTAAAGATAAGCAACTAAAAGGCGCTGCAAATATAACGTTAATGGTTTAGACATCGGATGAGTATACCTCCAATTAAACAGCTGTTTGATAAACAAAACCATTTAATACCATAGTTAAATCTAATCAATCCTCACTAAAGCACCCTGTAAATTATCGAATCATTATTTCCAGAGTAATAATTTTTAACCTCTATTGCTGTAAAATTAGTCATCAATCATGACTAAAATAGCTAAAATGTAAAAAAATGACACTTTATAATAAAAAGTAACAAGTTATGTCTTTTTATTTCATGGCGTTATTTTTACATTTTATCACCTTTTGACATCCTCATTTATTTCAAACGAAACCCAATTGACTTGGTCATGTAAATCCTTGAAGAATAAACCAATTTATTCTTGTAATTGTGACTTCAAAGATGTTTTAATTCGAGTTAGATAATTATTTATTTTTCTTTTAATCCACATTTTAGATTCCAAATTCCATTTAAAATGCGGTAAGTTAGAATAAATTGTTGTTGCGTTAAGTCACATTTTTGTGAACAATCGTTAGTGACAAATTGCTCATTTCATTTTTATTATGAGTGGGTTAAATTCGATATTTTGTACTGATGCTTCTCCGTACCTCATGCTTTATGAGATACACATGGAACGTAGTATTTTATCTTTGATGTTGAAACAGACAGGAACAGATGATGCAAATAGGTATACCAAGAGAGACCCTCAAAGGTGAAACTCGCGCTGCTGCAACGCCAGCAACGGTTGAGCAGTTACAGAAACTTGGCTTCACAGTATTGGTTGAAAGCAATGCTGGACAATTAGCAAGTTTCAGTGACGCTACTTTTGAAGCGGCAGGTGCAACAATATCAACGGATACCAAACAAGTTTGGGCTTCTGATATTGTTCTTAAAGTTAATGCGCCAGCAAATGACAAAGAAATTAAGCTATTACAAAAAGGCACTTCGTTAATCAGTTTCATTTGGCCTGCCCAAAATGAAGAACTGCTAGAGAAACTTGCAAAGCGTGAGATTAACGTTTTAGCAATGGACTCTGTGCCGCGTATTTCACGTTCACAGTCACTTGATGCATTAAGCTCAATGGCTAATATCGCCGGTTACCGTGCGGTGATTGAATCAGCCAATGAATTTGGTCGTTTCTTTACGGGGCAAATTACCGCTGCAGGTAAAGTACCACCTGCTAAAGTACTGATTATTGGTGCTGGTGTTGCTGGTCTTGCTGCTGTCGGTGCTGCTGGTAGCTTAGGCGCTATTGTACGTGCTTACGATACTCGTCCTGAAGTTAAAGAACAAATCACCAGTATGGGTGCTGAATTCTTAGAAGTAGATTTTGAAGAATCTGCTGGCTCAGGTGATGGTTACGCGAAAGTAATGAGTGACGACTATAAGGTTCACGAGCAAAAAATGCTTGCAGACCAAGTCGCTGATGCTGATATCGTGATTACGACTGCACTTATTCCGGGTCGTCCTGCGCCACGTCTAATTAGCCAAGAAATGGTTGATGCGATGAAAGCGGGTAGTGTGATTGTCGATTTAGCTGCTGTGAATGGTGGTAACGTTGAACCAAGTGTTGTAGATAAAGTGATTACTACTGACGGTGGCGTTAAAGTTATCGGTTACAACGAAATGGCTCGTCGTTTACCTGCACAAGCATCTCAGCTTTATGGTACTAACTTAGTTAACCTGCTTAAGTTATTAACACCAGAAAAAGACGGTGAAATGAGCATCAATTTTGATGATGTTGTTCAACGTGGTGTGACGGTTATCAAAGACGGTGAAATTACTTGGCCTGCGCCACCTATTCAAGTTTCAGCTGCGCCTCAAGCAGCGAAAAAAGAAGAAGTGAAAGCTGCGCCAGCAAAACCTGAAAAGAAAAAAACCGGTATTTACAAAGCGATCCTAGCGGGTGGCGGTATTTGGGCTTATTCAGCGTTAGCAAGTTATGTTCCTGCTGAATTCTTAAATCACTTAATGGTATTTGCACTGGCTTGTGTGATTGGTTATTACCTGATTTGGGACGTTGCATCGTCATTGCATACACCGCTTATGAGTGTAACTAATGCTATTTCAGGTATTGTTATCCTTGGTGCTTTCTTCCAAATGGGCGCAGAGAGCGGTCTTGTTACCTTCCTCGCATTCCTCGGCACATTTATTGCCACTATCAACATCGCCGGTGGTTTTGCCGTTACTGAGCGTATGCTGAAAATGTTCCGTAAATAAGGATTTTTATAATGTCTCAAGAATCAATTGATGCTGCACAAACTGCGATTAACGCAGCGCAAGTAGCAGTAGATGCAGCAACACAGGCTGCACAAGTGGCACAAACTGCGGTTGCAGAACAAGCGCCAGTAGTTATTGAAGCTGTACAAGAAGTTGTTGTTGCAACAAATGGTAAAGGTATTTTAGAAGCGGCTTATATCGCTGCTGCGGTACTATTTGTACTTGCACTTGCTGCACTATCAAAGCAAGAAACAGCACAACAAGGTATTTTCGTTGGTATTCTAGGTATGGTTGTAGCTGTTGTTGCAACATTATTTAGCAGCGACGTAACGAATATCGGCTATATCATTGCCGCTATGCTTGCTGGTGGTGCATTTGGTGTACGTTGGGCAAACAAAGTTGCGATGACTGAAATGCCAGAGATGGTTGCGATCCTAAACAGCTTCGGTGGTTTAGCAGCAGTATTTATCGGTTACAACAGCTATATCGAACACAGTATTACTGAACCAGTAATGTTAAGCATTCACTTAACATTGATCTTCCTGGGTGTATTTATTGGTATCGTTACATTTGTTGGTTCATTAGTTGCTTGGGGTAAATTAAACGGTCGTGTTAAATCGAGCGCGTTAATGTTACCACACCGTCATAAAATGAACTTAGCAGCATTGCTAGTGATTGTTTTCCTCATGTTCTCGTTTGTTGGTGCTGGCCTTGAAGGCGACACTGCAGCATTAGTTATCATGAGCCTTATTGCTATTGTATTTGGTGCGCATTTAGTTCTATCAATTGGTGGCGCAGATATGCCAGTTGTAGTGTCTATGCTGAACTCTTATTCTGGTTGGGCTGGTGCGGCTACAGGTCTTATCTTAGGTAATGATCTGTTAATCGTAACGGGTGCTCTAGTTGGTTCTTCAGGTGCAATCTTAAGTTATGTAATGTGTAAAGCGATGAACCGTTCGTTTATCTCTGTAATTGCTGGTGGCTTCGGTAACGATGTTGTTGCACCTACAGGTGATGAAGAGCAAGGCGTTCACGTTGAAACATCTGCTGCTGAAGTGGCTGAAATGCTAATGGGCTCTAAGCGTGTGATCATCACTCCTGGCTATGGTATGGCTGTTGCGCAAGCACAGTATCCTGTATTCGCAATCACCAAGAAATTACGTGATGCCGGTGTTGATGTTCGCTTTGGTATTCACCCTGTAGCGGGTCGTTTACCAGGTCACATGAACGTACTACTTGCTGAAGCAAAAGTACCTTACGATATCGTATTAGAAATGGATGAAATCAATGAAGATTTCAATACCACTGATACTGTACTTGTAATCGGTGCGAACGATACGGTTAACCCTGCGGCGAAAGAAGAAAACTCGCCAATCTCAGGTATGCCTGTACTTGAAGTTTGGAACGCGACTAACGTTGTTGTATTCAAACGTAGTATGGCTACTGGTTATGCTGGTGTTCAGAACCCATTGTTCTTCAAAGAAAACACAACTATGCTATTTGGCGATGCTAAAGGTTCTTGTGATGATATAATTTCTCACATGTAATGTATTTTAGTTAGTTGATTAGTAGATACGAAAAAGGGACATCATTTGATGTCCTTTTTTTATGGTTGATAGTTTATTTAAGAACCTGCAATAGGTTATGGATCTAATCTTGGATTTTTTAATAAATTAATTATTAATTGGTATGCCTTTGATTGTACTGAGTTTATTCGCTTTGACTGGTTTCAATTATTGTAATTATTATTGATAGATATAGTATCAATAAAGATGGTTAATGTTTTCAATCACTTACTTTGCTAATCCAATTAAATTCCGCTAAATTAGCGTGAAATTTAAACTCAAAGAGTCGTCTCGGCGTTGATTCTAAGACTTTCAGGATGACTACTATGTTTCTATCCATGTGATTGATCTTTAGAGATTGAGTAGATCTGAATTCCACCATCGAAAATAAGTTACAAACGGAAACATGATGTCATTTAAAAAAGTATTACTAGCAAGTATCATCGCATCAACCCTAGTTGGTTGTGATTCTTCATCGCCAGATAGCGTAATCACTCCTGCACCAGCCACGTTGACTATCCCAGTAGCAATGCAAGCTCAAGATGTAAGTGGTTGTGACAATGAATACATGGTTACTCACTCAATCGAAGTGCGGGATGATTTGGAGCTTCCAGTAAATGTAGCAGAAGTTCGATCTGTATGTAATCCAGAATTATTCGTTGAATATGATGTTGCCGAAGTAGATAAGCCGATGGTTCATATTAACTGGGCAAAGGAAGTATTCAGTGAAAATGGTGATTTGATTATGTATCAGGGTGGTCATGCAAAACCATCTAGTTTAGCAGACCATGATAAGTTAGCTGCGGAACGTGGATACCGTGGTTATTATCTAACATTAGATGAATTAGGTGGTTACATTAACGCAAATGAAGTAACAGATATTACTTATTTTTCTTCTGGTAATTATAACCACCCTTCTACAAGTGGTTTAGATAAACAATCATATACAATAATAGACAAAACTATCGATACTGTAGTTGTGAGTGCTGCTATGTTCGTAGACCCAACCAAAGTCGATGAACATGATTGGAATGAATTTTGGTATGAATGTACTGGTACTGGTACTGTTACTAGTATAGGTTCTAACGAAACAATGAGTTGCTTGGTTCACAAAGCAGGTACACCAAAGTTTCAATTTCAGACTATCACAGTTGATATGAACAATTTCCCAAAACCGACTAAGTTTAAAGAAGATTACGCACATGCAACTCAGATGTATGTTGAAAAAGCATTCACCGATTATGGGATCTTGATTGAATAACATTTGAATTCAATCAAGAATCATATTGGATTGGTGATGGTTCATAACTCTTTCATATAACGTGTTGGTACGTTGTATTTCACTGATGCTAAAGAAAGCGTGGAAGAAATCTTCAAAGCAATGTAATTGCGATGTTAGTATTAGTTAAATAATACAAGATTTTTTGAAGATAAAAGGAGCCGAAAGGCTCCTTTTTT